>JANYFO010000161.1 GCA_025362635.1 Gemmatimonadaceae bacterium
TGGAGTCAAGCGTTAGTCTGCGAATTCGACTTTGACGGGTGTCGTGATAATGCCCGCTTCGACACCGCGACGAAGAAAAAGTCGTACGGCTTCTCGTCCGCGGTCCCCGTAATCCAGCGTCCACGCGTTCACATACATTCCCACAAATTCATCGGCTTTGGCGGGGTCGAGCCCGCGCGCAAACTGCATGGCGTGAGCTAACGCGGGTTCCCGGTGATCGAGTGCGTAGGCGATGCTCGCTCGCAAATGTTTGGAGACGACGGGTACGAGCTCGGGGCCAAGATCTTTGCGGATGACGTTGCCGCCGAGTGGGAGGGGCAGTCCGGTTTCTTCAAACCACCAAGCGCCCATGTCGACCACGAGATGGAGCCCGTTGTCGCCGAAGGTTAGTTGGCCTTCGTGAATGAGCAGACCCAAATCCACCTCACCCGCGACGACGGCGTCTTCGATGGTGTCAAAGGCCATAAAGACCGCTTCGAAGTCTGGTTCGTACAGACGCATAGCCAGATACGCGCTGGTGAGGGGACCAGGAATGGCGATGCGCTTGCCTTTGACTTCGGCGCGCGAATATGGACGTGTGCCAACGAGGCGCGGTCCGTACTTGTCGCCCATGGATGCGCCATGTGGGAGCAACGCGTAGCGATCGCTGAGATATGCGTACGCGTGAATAGAGACGGCAGTGACTTCGAGTTCGGCGCGAAGGGCGCGCTGGTTGAGCGACTCGATGTCTTGCAATTCGTGTACGTACGTGAGCCCCTCGGTATCGATCTTTCCTTCGGCGAGCGCATAAAACATAAATGCGTCGTCGGAGTCGGGGCTGTGCGCAACGTGAATGGTGCGCGGCAAAAATGTGGAGACGGGGAACATGGCAGTTATTTGAGTTTCCGCGCGTCGGCAACGGCGCGATCGATTTCGATGCGATGCTGATCGTAATCGGTGAGTTTGGTGGCGAGTTCGGGCTCAAGCGCTTTGAGCAGCCGTTGATCGAACGCGCGGGCCGTGGCGTTGTCGCCGGTGAGGCGGGCGACGCGCGCGGACAAGAGTAAGCCGAGGAGCGAGGTTGAACGTTCCTTGAGAATGCTTTCGGCTTGTGCCTTGGCCACTGTTGGATTGCCCGTCACCTCGGCGATACGTCCGTAGTGATAGCGTTCGTCGATGGTGGGCGCGGTGAGCATTTCGTGCGAGGCCATGGCCATTGGAGCGAAAAATTGCACGGAGTCTGTTTTGCCGGCTTCGGCGTACGTCATGATGCGGACGTACAGGCGACTGGCCCGTTCGCCGGGCGACATGGTCGCGATATTTGGCGGCTGTCCCCCACTGCTGCCGCTCGCGGCCACGGGTGCTCCGCCGCCGCCGCTGCCGTCAATCGCGGATGTGGGAAGGGCGTTTGATGAACCATCGACGGAAGAACCTTTGGCGCTGCCAAAGTTTTTTCCGGCGAAGTTGGCGACAAGGACGAGCAGGGCGACAAACGCGACGCCCCACGGCAGAATGCTGGCGACGGAGCTGCCGGTCGAGGTGGACCCGGCTCGCGACTCTGGGCGCGCTTGGCCGAATGGTGTTCCGCAGCGATGGCAGAAGCGGGCGCCAGCGGCGAGGGCAGCGCCGCAGGAGGCGCAGAAGCCAGCGCCTTGGGCGCCAGTCGAAGGGGCGTTGGGCCCCGAATTGGACGGAGATGTCATGGCGCGCGTAAGGTATCGGTTCGCGCTGTGTCGCGTGTACGGGTGCGGCGATTCTTGTTACGGTGCGCTGGTAGCGACGACGAACTCGGGAGTTGGTGTGGCCACCAGAACCGCGGTTACTACGAGAATGACGAGCGCGGCCGCGAGTTCGAACTTTGCGGAACGTTGCAGCGTACGCGTTGCGCTTGGTTCGCCCAAACGCGGGAGGACGCGTCGCCAATTGATGGCACCCGCAACGGCAACGACGGCGACCAAACCGAGTTTGACGAGCAGGAGCTGCCCATACGTGCTTCCAACAAGTCCTTGCCATGATCCCACATTTCGCCAACCCGCGACGGCGCCAGTCACGCCCAAGGTGAAGGAGAACACCAATGCTGTCGGGCTGAACGCCGCAATTAATCGCGCGACTAACTGGTGCCGGTGGTCATTGGATGCGCGTAACACGGTTGGTACAGCGATCAGCATCAGCATCGTCAAACTGCCAATCCACCCACCCGCTGCAATTACATGCAGCGCGTCGAGCGTCATCGCGAGCAGGGGATTCTGCGCTGCTGCCGCATGACCGGACATGGCCAAACTCCACGAGAGTGCAAACGCCGGAACAGACAGCAAGAGCCAGCTGCCGCGTCGCTTGTGGTGTGCCAGTCGGTGCGCCAAAAATCCCAACAAAATGGCGGCCGCAGCAAGCAACCATGCGTGTCCCCATCCCGATAAGAGGAGTAGTGGTTGCATGGTGCTCATCGACCAGCTCGCGTCTTCAAAGTAGACGATGTGTTGCGCCGCAAGCCGTGCCAATGTTGCACCGGCGAGCACGACGAGTGCGATGCGCGTCCAGTGCAATGCCTGGGTAACGATGCTTTCAACCACGGTCGCATCGGCGCGCGCAACGCGTGCGAAGCGCGGAAGGACGATCTGCGCGAGCGCGAGAGAGCCGAACAAAATGGTGACGGCCGAGAATTGCACGAATCGGATGGCCGCGTATGTCGGTGATTCGACGCCAAATACGGCGACGGAATCGGCGACCATCGCGATAGACATCATGTACCTCTCCAACGCATATGTTTGGCCAGCACAGCAACCGCATAAGACACGGATAAACTGAACGGACACCAGCGGAACCGCATGGATACGACACCGGCAACGCCTTCTGTTGTTCGGTGTATCCGCGAGTCGTCAGCGTGTTTCTGATCTTACTTTAAGTGTGCTTCAGCTATCGTTGGGTCTATGGACGTTTTGTTGGCGTCGCGGTTTTGCGTATTGCAGTCGGTGCGTCGACAACGAACGAGAACTCGCCGCGCATCGGGTGACCGTCGCTTCCTGCCGCTTGCCATTTCACGGTATACCGGCCGGCCGTCAGTGGTGTGACAGTCTTTGCAACGAGCGTTTTTTCGTCGCTTGCATTTCTGCGCAGCGAGTCAAGTATCACGGGTTTCTGCGCGGCACCGAACAGCGTCAGTTTACTGAGCGCGAGTGTGATGTTCTCATTAAACATGACGGCAATCTCGACTGGTGCAGCGGCGAGATGACTGTTGGCGGTTGGCGTCGACTTCACCAAGCGCGGATGTGCCGACGCCTGTTGTAGTGGAAGGGCGAGCGCGACGGCCGTTACGAGCGCAGCAGTGTATCGAGACATCCGTAACATCCTCGTTGGAAGTGGTAATGCGCGCGACTTTACAGTATGTAAAATACACGGACGCCGAACGAATGTGCCAGTGCGACGTGTTGTGACCGTTTACGCATCGCGGTGGGGGCATGGTGCGTTGAAGCGATGGTTGCCGAGACAGAAGAGGTGACTGAACACGGACTCGCCGACATGCGAGCAATGATGCATCTCGCCGATCATGGCTTGGCCCTCAGGAAGCGGGTGGAGCACGATAACGCCAGAGGTCCAGACGGCAACCAGCGCCAACGCTGCTGCGGCAATGGCACGCCGAGAGACGTGTGAGCCGACCGTCGCATCTTCGCCGGCAAGGCGGCGGATTCGACGTTCGAGGAGATCGCTGCGTTGAAATCCCACCGCTGGTTCGAGCGGACCGAGATCGGCGCCGGCCATGCGCAAAATGGCGGAGGCAAGCGGAAGGGAGTAGCGCTGTGCCGCGTGATCGTCGGCGGCGATTTCCGCCTCGTCAGCGAGGTCATCGACGAGGCGCCGGATGGCGGGTAGCCAGAACAGCGTGGCGGCGAGCGTTCGCAGTGCGAAGAGTCGTAGCGGATCACGACGCTCTACGTGCGCGATTTCGTGCGCGAGCACGGCTTCGAGTTCGCTCACACTCAACACATCCGGTAAGGACTTGGCCACATACACGCGAGGTCGCCACCACCCTGCAGTGAATGCAGGATTCGGAAGACCGTCAACCACGCGGACGCGGTGCACGGAGAACCCGAGCTGACGTATTGCTGCAACAAGTCGCACGTCTGAATGCGCAGGCTCGATGTGCAACGCGCGCATCGTGGCTGCGTAGCGCCACGCCGCTCGCGCTCGTTCAACGACGGCGAAGGCAATGCCGACGAGCAGCAATCCGTGAAACATTCCGTGCACGGGCGCCATCAGATGGTGCAAGGCGATCATGCAAAATGGACCTAAATGTTCGAGCGACGCCGGCAGCCAACGCACGGCACCAATGAGATGATGTCCAAAGACTGGACTGATGCTAAGAACCAGCAGGGTCGCTAGTGCTAACAAAACGCGCTGACGGTGTTGCGCCTCTCGCCGCGCGAGCGCGGCAGGGACTACTGAGTCAACGCGCATTTGTCGCACGCGATCAGCCGTCCTTGCGCTCGCGCAGTTTGCGGCGAATGAGGAGCGCGAGCTCTTCAAGTTTCGCTGGGTCACGTTCGGCGAGCACGTCTACAAATGACGAAGCGACCGCATCAGGACCGAATGATAGAATGCCTTCAACGACGCGTCGCGATACGTGCGACATGAACGCCGATTCGTCGAGCAGCGCCGAAAAGTGAAATCGATCATCCTTGCGCACGCGCTTGAGCACCCGCTTGGCCACTAATCGGTTGAGCACGGTAATCGTGGTCAATGGAGAGACTTCGTGCTCAAGCACGATGTGCTCGTGCACTTCCCGCGCTGTCGCGGGTTGTCCGAGCGCCCACACCGCGCGCAGGATACGGGCTTCGAGATCGCCGAGCACTTTCGACAGCCCTTCGGCCGAGAGCCGCACAGTGTCCTGCAACTTGGGGCGGGCTATGGTGTTGCGCTTCTGCTGATTGATCACGGTGCGAAGGGCCAGAGAATGTTCGTTCTACACCGTAGGGTAGTAGGTGATTAATCCTGTGTAAAGCGAACGCGCGGCGGTGCGCTGTGCAGTTGACATGGGTTCGTCGTATCCCTTTTATTCGTCATGTATTTTATGCACCGTCAAAAGCGCGCGACTGTTGTGCTCGCGGCCATACTCGCTTCGTCCGTGTTCTTCGGGGCCTGTGTGCCTTCCGCGTCACGACAGGGGCTCACGCCTGTTGCCACGCTGCTCACCGAACGTGGGGCAGCGGCATCATCGCTACTGCTCGCCGATTCTGTGCTCGGACCTCACGCGATCCCTGCAGGTCCGCTGGTATTAGACACGGCAGTGCGGATTGCTTTGTTGCGCAGTCCGCACGTGCGCGTGGTGCTGGCGGACGTTGGTCTTGCGGCGGCCGATCTTTGGCAGGCCAGTCGAATTCCCAATCCTGTCGTCGATCTACTCCGTGGATTTCAAAGCGGTGGCGGCGTTGGCATCACCAATGTTGGAATTGGTTTTTCCATCGTCGCCGCATTGCAGACACCGATGCGACGTCGTATCGCGCAAACTGAACTTCATAGTGCCGAACAACGCGTGGCCAACGCGGTTTACGACGCCATGATTGATGTGCAGCGCGCGTATGTGGACGTGCAGTACGCACAACAAAATTTGGAACTACAGCAATCGGTGGCCGTCGGCACCGCAGCATCGACCACAGTAGCGCAAGCGCTTCGTGCCGCAGGCAATGTGTCGGAACTGGCGCTGGCAAGCGAAGAGGCGGTATCGACGCAGAGTGTGGCTGACGTGTCAGCGGCCGAGTCGGCACTGTTGATCGCGCGCGCAGAACTTGGTCGGCGTCTTGGCGCTGGCGTCGGCGATACGCTGTGGACAATTGGGGAGCGACTTGCTGATCCGACGCTAGATCGTTTGGTGATCGCGCGCATCGATTCGCTGACAATTGCGCGTCGTCTTGACGTGGCAGCAGCGCGCGACCGTGCGCAGTCGGCCGCAGCGGCGCTCGGACTGAGTGCTCGGTTTCGTTTTTTGCAAGACGGCACGCTGGGCGCGTTTTGGGAGCGTGATCCAGACGGACGTTTTGTCGGGCCATCGGCGTCGATTCCGTTGCCGTTGTTTAACGGCGGCGGAGCGGGCGTTGCCAAAGCCCGTGCATCGCTGCAACAACGGACGGCAGAATACGATGCGCTCGTGGTCGATGCGCACGCTGAGGTGCGCGCCGCGATTGCACGCGTCGACGGTGCGCGACGCCGCGCGGTGCAGATTCGTACGGCTGTGTTGCCAACACGGCGCCGTGTGCTGCAAGAGTCGCAGTTGCAAGTGAACGCGATGGCGTTGCCGGTCTTCGCGCTGTTGCAAGCGAAGCAAGCGGAGATCGAAGCTGGTCGCATGTATCTCGACGCGCTGCGCGACTATTGGGTTGCGCGCGCAGAGCTCGAACGCGCATCGGGTGGTTCGCTGCCCGCAGGGAGAGCGCCGTGAACGACGAAGAAAGAACGATGTCGCGTCGCGAGATGATGCGGCAGAGTGCCGCGACGATTGCGGGTGGCGCCGTCGCGCTCGGCGCTGCTCCAGTGTTTGCACAAGATCATTCGCAAATGTCGGGCATGCAGATGAAGGCGATGCCGAAGGTGCAGCCAACCAATCCGGCGCGCGGCAAAGTGCGGCTGGGGAAAGCCGCGAGTCCGGGTATGCCTGGACACGATTACACGCCGGTGATCGTGCCAAACGGTCGCACCCTGCCGTTTCGCGTGGTGAACGGTGTGAAGGTGTTTCATCTCGTCGCGGAAGTCGTCAAGCACGAATTTGCACCGGGCCTGGTGTCGGAGTGCTGGGGCTACAATGGCGACACGCCCGGTCCAGTGATTGAAGCCGTCCAAGGCGAGCGCGTGCGCATTTACGTGACGAATCATTTGCCGGAGCCCACGACGGTGCACTGGCATGGCATCATCTTGCCTTCCGGCATGGACGGTGTGTCGGGACTGAGCCAAGCACCGATTCCGGTGAACGCCACGTTCAAGTACGAATTTGTCTTGCCGGATCACGGCACGTTCATGTACCACACGCATCACGATGAGATGGTACAGCAGGGACTCGGATTGATGGGCATGTTCGTTGTGCATCCCCGCGATCCCGTAAGGCGTCCGCAGCGCGACTTCGTGCTGTTGTCTGCCGAATGGTTGGTGCGCATCGGATCATCGCGTCCCGATCCGAACGAGATGGTGGACTTCAACGTTTTTACATTCAACGGCAAGGCGTATCCTGCGACGGAGCCGCTACAAATGCAGTTGGGTGAGCGCGTGCGCATTCGTTTCGGCAATCTCAGCGCGATGAGTCATCATCCAATTCATGTTCACGGATTGCGGTGGCGCGTCGTGGCGACGGACGGCGGCGACATTGCGGAAGCTGGCCAATGGCCGGAGTCGACTGTGCTCGTGCCTGTTGGCACAACGCGTACGGTTGAATTTATGGCGGACAATCCGGGCGACTGGGCCGTGCACTGTCACATGACGCATCACGTGATGAATCAGATGGGGCACAACGGAACGAACCTGATTGGCGTGGACGCGGAGAAAGTCGATGCGGCCGTCGGCACGTTGCTGCCGAGTTACATGACGATGGGCAGTGCAGGCATGAGCGGGATGAGCAGCATGGGCATGCCGTCGCCGAAAGGGTCGATCTCGATGTTGGGTGGTGCAGGTCCGCACGGCGCGATTGATATGGGCGGCATGTTTACCGTGCTCAAGGTTCGAGAGCACTTGCCGAAGGGCGGCGATCCTGAGTGGTATGTCAATCCGCCGGGCACGGTGGCTGATGAAGCCACGGCTGATGAACTCAAGCGTGATGGCGTGGTGGTTGGCGCGGCGGTGACGACGCCGATGCACAAGCATTCGCCGTAGTCCCGGCAGTCAAACGTTCTCCTCCGTTCATCCTATTTCGACATGCCTTCAGTAACGACAGCGAAACGATGTAGCACGGTATTCACGCGTGTGTTTGGCGCGGTTTGTTTTGCCGTCCCGATGGCGATGCACGCACAAAGTGCGCGCGGGGATTCGCTCGCGGTTGTCGACGTCGTTTCACAATTTCATATCGCGCTTGCTGCCGGTGATTCGACGCGGGCCGTTGCGCTTTTGTCGAATGACGTGATTGTGCTCGAGTCGGGTGCGTCGCAGACGTATGCGGAGTACTTAGGCCATCACCTCGGCGCAGACATGGCCGCAGCGAAGAACGCCCGCGTGGAACGAACGGTGACACGAGTAATGGTGATCGGCACGGCTGCCTATCTTGTGGCGCGCACAATGTCGAAAGGCACGACCACGAATGCGCCGGGATCAGAATCGGCGGAGATGATGGTGCTGTCGAAAATGCCAAGCGGATGGCGCATCCGCGCCATTCATTGGTCATCGAAACGGCGTCGCGCATAGTTCGTGCAGTAACGTCGCGACGATCGTTGGTCGCGGTGCCCCCTTCTTCGCGAGCGAGAATGTCCGAGACGCCGTGCATCCTCGCGCTCAATGCTGGTTCGTCGAGTCTGAAGTTTGCGGTGTTCGAAATGAATACCGCGCTTGGGCGCGTGTTGTCTGGGTCGGTTGATCGCATTGGGTCGACCGCGTCCACATTCGTCTCGCGCACTCGAACGGGGCAGCCGACGGAGCAAGCGGTCGCATCGGCACCGAATCACGAGGCCGCGCTGCAGTTTGTGCTCGAGCAACTTGGTGCAACATCGGCCGTTATTGGAGCAATTGGTCACCGCGTTGTTCACGGCGGACCGACGTATACGATCTCGCAAAAAGTGGATAGTGCAATGATTTTGGAGCTGCGGCGTATCGGTGCCTTCGATCCTGCCCATCTCTCGTCCGAACTTGCCTTGATGGACGTCGTCTCCAAGAAATTTCCGTTGATACCGCAGTTTGCGTGCTTCGATACTGCGTTCCACAGCACGCTGCCGCGTGTCGCGCGCATCTTAGCGATTCCACGTCGTTATGAAGCGAAAGGTGCGCGGCGTTACGGTTTTCATGGCATCTCGTACCAGTACATGATGCACGAGCTTGCACGTATCGATGCTCAGCGTGTAAACGGTCGTGTGATCCTCGCACACTTGGGGAATGGTGCAAGTATGGCCGCCGTGCACCATACGCAGAGCGTGGATACGACCATGGCATTAACGCCCGCCGCGGGGCTCGTGATGAGCACGCGCTCGGGCGATGTCGATCCGGGACTGAGTGGATTTCTGGCGCGTAGCGAGGGAATGACTCCTGAAGCGTTCGATCACATGGTTAACAGCGAGTCGGGACTGCTTGGCATTTCGGAAACCAGCGCGGATATGCGTGACTTGCTGGCGTTGGAGGATGAGGATATTCGCGCGGCGGAGGCGGTAGCACTGTTTTGCTATCAGGCAAAGAAGTGTGTCGGCGCATATGCGGTCGCGCTCGGCGGACTTGAGACGATTGTCTTTGCCGGGGGCATCGGAGAAAATGCGCCGCCAGTGCGTGCACGTATTTGCGAAGGCTTGCAGTTTTTGGGTGTTGAGATTGATGCGTTGCGAAACGCAGCGAACGCCACCGTGATCTCGTCGAACGAAAGCCGAGTGATGGTCCGCATTATGCACGCCGATGAGGAGATGATGATTGCCAGATCTGTACAACGCGAGTGTGCTACTGGGCGCGACGCATGACGACGTTGTCGCCGATGCTGGCGCGCAACATGGACGCTTATTGGCGCGCCGCAAACTATCTCTCTGTTGGGCAGATATATCTGCTCGACAACCCGTTGCTGACGACACCGCTTACGCTGGCGCACATCAAACCGCGGTTGCTGGGTCATTGGGGGACAACGCCCGGACTCAACTTTATTTATGTGCATTTGAATCGCGTGATCAAAGAACGCGAGTTGCACATGATGTATATCGCGGGACCTGGTCACGGCGGACCGGGCATGGTGGCGAACGCGTACCTTGAGCGCACGTACTCGGAGGTGTATCCGCACATCTCACAGGATGCGATTGGCATGGCGCGCCTGTTCAAACAATTTTCATTTCCCGGTGGAATTCCCAGTCACGTTGCACCACAAACGCCCGGCTCGATTCACGAGGGTGGCGAATTGGGCTATTCGTTGTCGCACGCGTACGGCGCAGCGTTCGACAATCCCAATTTGATTGTCGCGTGTGTGGTGGGTGACGGCGAAGCCGAAACTGGGCCGCTCGCGACCAGTTGGCACTCCAACAAATTTTTAAATCCCGTCCATGACGGTGCGGTGCTGCCAATTTTGCATTTGAACGGATACAAGATTGCCGGGCCGACTGTATTAGCGCGCATTCCGCGCGAGGAATTGGCGGCGCTGTTTCGAGGGTACGGTTACGTGCCCTATTTCGTCGAAGGTGCTGACCCGATGCAAGTGCACGAGTCCATGGCCGCGGCGCTTGATACCGTGGTCATCGAGATCGGTCGTATTCAACACGATGCACGCGCCAACGGATTTTCGAAGCGAGCGCTTTGGCCGATGATCATTCTGCGTACGCCGAAGGGTTGGACGGGACCAAAACATGTGGACGGATTGCAAACTGAGGGCTCGTTTCGCTCGCATCAGGTTCCGGTCACCGAGATGACGCAACCGGGTCACCTCGACATATTGGACTCGTGGCTGCGGAGCTACCGGCCACAGGAGCTGTTTGACGCAACGGGTCGGCTTATGCCCGAACTCGCAGCGCTGTCGCCGGTGGGCACAAATCGTATGAGCGCGAATCCGCATGCGAACGGCGGATTGTTGCTACGCGATCTGCAGATGCCCAACTTTCAAGATTATGCAGTGCGTGTGCTGCAACCCGGTGCCGTAGATGCCGAAGCGACGCGCGTACAAGGAGAGTTTATACGCGATGTCATCGCTCGGAACCCGGACAACTTTCGCGTATTCAGTCCTGACGAAACGAACTCGAATCGGTGGAATGCGGTGTTCGAGGTCACTGATCGATGCTCCACTGCGGAGATCAGGCCCACGGATGATCACGTGGCGCCTGATGGCCGGGTGATGGGGATGTTGAGCGAACATCAATGCGAGGGCTGGCTAGAAGGCTATTTGCTTACCGGTCGACACGGTTTCTTTTCCTGCTACGAAGCGTTCATTCATATTGTTGATTCGATGTTTAACCAGCACGCGAAATGGTTGAAGGTGGCGAACGAGATTCCGTGGCGTCGTCCGATAGCGTCGCTCAACTATTTACTCACGTCGCACGTGTGGCGTCAGGATCACAATGGATTCAGCCATCAGGATCCGGGTTTTATCGATCATGTTGTGAACAAAAAGGCGGAGGTGATTCGTGTGTATTTGCCTCCAGATGCGAACACACTGTTGTCGGTAACAGATCACTGTCTCCGCAGTCGCAACTATGTGAACGTGATTGTGGCAGGCAAACAACCGTCGTCGCAGTGGCTCTGCATGGAAGACGCGGTAACGCACTGTGCGGATGGTCTCGGTGTGTGGACTTGGGCCAGCAACGACAACGACGGTGAGCCTGATGTCGTCATGGCGTGCTGCGGGGATGTGCCGACGCTTGAGACGCTCGCCGCCGTGGAATTCCTACTTGCACATATTCCCGACTTGAAAATTCGTGTAGTGAATGTCGTGGATTTGATGAAGCTTCAACCGAGCAGCGAGCATCCGCATGGCTTAAGCGATTTGCAATTCGACGCGCTCTTCACCGTGGACAAGCCAATCATCTTTGCGTATCACGGATACCCGTTGCTCATCCACAGACTGACGTATCGGCGGACGAATCACCCGAACCTGCATGTGCGCGGATTTAAAGAGGAAGGTACGACAACCACTCCGTTCGACATGGTGGTGTTAAATGACATGGACCGATTCCATCTGGCCGAGGCCGTGATTGAACGTCTGCCTGACCTTGCGACGCGTGCCGGTCCAGCTCTCGCCGCCATTCATGCTGCACTCGCCAGACATAAACAATTCATTGCTGAGCACGGCGAAGATATGCCGGAAATTCGGAACTGGCGGTGGGCGCGGAATCCAGCAACGCATTGAACTTTACGCGACATAAAATGTGCGCTATATTTATTGTATGCTACATTCGCAAGTAACTCAACAGTGATGCAGACTCTGCCGTTCCGTCGCCTCTGGCACCCACGGCCGAGCATACGCGTAATGGCCACTGCTCCGACGGTGTTTGTCGTCGAGAGCGATTCGTGCGAACGGGAAGCGTTTCAACGTTTTCTGGAAGGGGACGGCTTGATCGTGGAGAGCTATGCCTGCGCACAAGATTTTTTGAACGCGTTTCGGCCAAATCGTGAAGCGTGTTTGTTGACGGATGCCGATTTGCCCGGCATGCAGGGCGTTGAGCTCATGCAGCATCTGCGTCGTACTGGACACGCCGTACCCACGATCATTGTGACTGGATTTAACAATGTGCCATTGGCTGTGGTCGCAATGAAGGCTGGCGCCTCCGACGTTATCGTAAAGCCGATCGGCAGAAACGAACTTCTCGCAACTATCACGCGTGCACTGGCGGAGTCGCATGACGTCAGTACTCGCGTTGCGGGGCAGAAGGTGGCGAGCGAGCACATTGCCTGCCTAACTCCACGACAGCACGAGATCATGGTGCTTGTCCTCGCCGGTCAGCCAAGTAAGTGCATCGCGGCAAGTCTGCATATTAGCCAACGCACGGTTGAGAATCATCGAGCATCGATCATGAAGAAAACCGGCGCGCTGTCACTGCCAGCGCTCGCGAGGATGGCGTTTGCAGCAGACAGCAGCGCGAGACTTTCCGCAATTCGTTGAGAAGCATTTTTTATGTGGGCGTCAGTTTCGTACGCTTGAGCAACAGCGCATTGATTGCCACGACAAGCGTGCTTCCGGACATAGAGAGCGCGGCGACTTCGGGGCTGAGTACGAAGGGATATAGAACGCCGGCTGCGAGTGGAAATGCAATGGTGTTGTAGCCCACCGCCCACCACAGGTTCTGCCGCATTTTGCGGAGCGTCGCACGCGAGAGTTCAATGGCGGCAACGATGTCGTACGGATCACTTTTCATCAGCACGACATCGGCACTTTCCATTGCGACATCAGTGCCAGCACCAATAGCAAATCCAACATCAGCCTGTGTGAGTGCCGGTGCATCGTTCACACCGTCGCCCACCATCCCGACTTTTTTGCCGTTGCTCTGCAACGCTTTCACCTTCTCCGCTTTCTGTGCGGGCAATACATCAGCCAGCACGATGTCGATGCCGAGATCCGCGGCGATGCGTTTCGCGGTGGCTGCGTTATCACCAGTCAACATCACGACTTCGATTTTCTGTTCGCGCAGTCGTGCGACGGTCGCTGTCGCTGTGGGTCGAATCGCATCAGCGATGGCGATGAGGCCGATCACTCGGCCCGCTTGTGCAACGTGCACGACGGTGCGACCATCTCCTTGCAATCGTGTCGCATCGGCCTCGAGCGCACCGAGCGAGAATTTCTGCGTGTCCATCAACAATCGATTGCCGAGAAATACCGTGCCGCCAATTGTCTCGGCGCGTGCGCCCATGCCATCGAGGCTTTGAAATCCCGTTGGTGCCGTCACGGAAAGTTTTGCTGCGCGGCGTACAATCGCTTGCGCCAGTGGGTGATCAGATCCTTGCTCGACCGCGGCAGCAGCGATGAGCAGCGCATCCTCCGAAACGTTATCCGCCAGCACGAGGTCAACGACTTCGGGCTGCCCGACGGTGAGTGTACCGGTCTTGTCGAAGACAATCACGTTGAGTTTCGTCGCGTCTTCCAACGCCGCAGCATTCTTGAATAGAATGCCGTGCGTTGCGCCGAGCCCCGTTCCGACCATCACGGCCATTGGTGTGGCTAGTCCCAACGCGTCCGGACACGCAATCACAAAGACGGTGATGGTCATTGTCACGGCAAAGAGTAGTGGTTGTCCGATCCACCAGAACCAGACGGCAAAGGTGGCGAGGCCAATCACGATTGCCGCAATAACGAGCCACTGCGCCGCTTTGTCGGCAAGGAGTTGGGCTGGCGCTTTTGAGCTTTGCGCTTGTTGTACAAGCTTGACGATTTGCGCGAGCGCTGAGTCAGCGCCGACTTTGGTTGCTTTATAGCGAAAGCTGCCGCTCTTGTTGATGGTGGCGCCAATGACAGTGGATCCCGGATTCTTTTGGACTGGCATGGACTCGCCAGTCAGCATGGATTCGTCAACGAGTGAGTCGCCAGACTCAATCGTTCCGTCAACGGGAATCTTGTTGCCGGGCCTGATGACGACAATTTCGCCTGCCACAACTTCCGCTGTTGGGACCTGAACTTCGACGCCGTTGCGCAGCACCGCCGCCATGGTGGGCGTGAGATTCATCAACGCCTTAATCGCGGACGATGCGCCGGCGCGTGCGCGCATTTCGAGCCAGTGGCCAAGCAGGATGAAGACTAATAACACAGAGACTGCTTCGAAAAATTGACCTCCCGCTTCGAAGAAGAACGTGCTTCCGACGCTAAAGAGATATCCGGTGCCAACGCTGAGAACGATCAGCGCGGACATTCCCAATACGCCCTTTCGAAGCTGGCGCCACGCCGAAACGAAAAACGGCCAGCTGGGATAGAGCACCGCGGCGCTTGCGAGAAAAAAGAGCCAGAGACCGAGTCTGACTCCGAACGGTGGAGTCGGTGGTGTGAAGACGCCGCCCATAGGGGCGTAGATGAAAATTGGTATCGTAAAGAACAAGCAGATCCAGAAGCGATTGCGCATGTCGCGAACCATGGCGGACATGTCCTCACCACTGTGGCCCATGTCATGCGCCATGTCGGCGGCCATCGCGGGGGGCGCGTTTGGTGGCGCGTCATGCCCTTCGTGGACTTCGTGACCGGTGTTCATGTTCGGACCTCGAGTGACGGTTTCAACGCGCTAATCGCCCCGTTTCGAGGTCTTCTGGTTTGAACTCGAAGACGACGCTGTGATCGGGCCGGACGAGCTTCTTCTTTTTCCCAGCGTAATGCAGCCGCGAGAGTATGTCGCGCATCAGGTTTAGGCGGGCTGCTCGCTTGTTATCGGCGCGCACGACATGCCAAGGAGCAATCGCGGTGTGTGTTTGTAAAAGCATCGCATCTCGTGCCTCAGAATACGCGTTCCACTGTTCGATGGCTACGTCGTCAACCGGACTCGTCTTCCACTGCTTGAGCGGGTCATGTTTTCGGTCGGCCAGCCTTCGTCGCTGTTCGTCTTTGCAAATATCGAGATAGTACTTGAAGAGCGTGGTTCCGGAGTTCACGAGCATTTCTTCAAACTTTGGAACCGATTGCATAAACTCTTTGTGTTCTTCGTTCGAACAGAATCCCAGCACGTGCTCAACACCGGCGCGATTGTACCAACTGCGGTTAAAGAGGACGAACTCGCCCAAGGACGGCAGGTGAGCGACGTAGCGCTGAAAGTACCACGCACCGCGTTCGCGATCTGATGGTCTGCCGAGCGCGACGACGCGGGTTTCTCGCGGACTTAAGTATTCAACAATGCGCTTCACGCTGCCGTCTTTTCCGGCGGCATCGCGACCTTCGAGGAGGATGAGAATTTTGTCGCCGCGATCAATGGCGGACCGTTGCAGCTTGACGAGCTCGACTTGCAACGCGCGCAACTGCGATTTGTAGCGCTTCTTCTCGGAGCCGTCAACGACGACTTTTTCGTCTGCGAGTGCTGCGGCTTCAGGGTCATCAGCAACGTCCGTCTGGTGCGCCATAGTATGTCGATGTGAATGCGTGGTTGTGGGCGGCCTTTGATGACGCACGTATGACAGCAACGTCTGCAAGAAGCATGACGCGCATACGAGGTGAGACTGAAGTTGCTCTAGGTAATTCCCGAGGCTGACGATTGTGCTTGGCCGAGATAGTGTCACATATGACCTTCCCGGAGCACACGCCGTTTTTCGCACGCAGATCACGGAGACTTCATATGTCATGGTTGATCACGAACTGGTTCTGGCTGCTGATCTTTTTCGCATTCATCGCGATGCATCTCTTCGGCCATGGAGACCATGCGGGTCACGGCACGCACGACCAATCGTCGAAGCAACAGGGTAAGGACGCCGATGCTTAATCTCAAAGTGGTGAGTTGGTCTCTCGGGCTCTTGTCCGCGATCAGCTTTGTTCTCTGTGTGATTTACGGACTTGTTGTACCGGAAAGCATGCATGCATCGCAATTTTTAGAGATAATACTGCCGGCGTTTAAATGGCTCTCCTTTTGGGGGTTTTGCTTAGGATTGCTGGAAAGCTTTCTGTATGGTGTGTACATCGGATTCGTCTTCGTGCCGATCTATAACGCGCTCAGTCGCCGCTGGGGTACGTCAACGAAACGGTAGCAAATGCGCCAACACTTGCTGGTGCTCCTCGCCTGTGTCTTTGTCGCGATGACTGGCGTGGGCATCACGATCCCCGTGCTTCCTTTCTACGTCGAACGTCTCGCGCTGCGAGCTGGCACGTCGAAGCAATCCGTCATCATGCACGTGACATTGCTCACCGCTGTCTATGCATTCATGCAACTGTTTTTCGCGCCAGTGTGGGGACGATTGTCGGATCGGTTCGGCAGACGACCGCTCATTCTCATGGGGATTGCGGGCTATGTCATCGCTCAGATCTTGTTCGGCCTAGCAACCTCGCTGTGGCTTCTCTATACCGCACGCATATTGGGTGGTGTACTCTCATCGGCAACGTTACCGGTGTCCGCGGCATACGTCGCGGACCTCACCGACGATACCGAGCGTGCGCGCGGCATGGCGTGGCTCGGCACTGCCGTCAGCTTGGGATTTGTGGTGGGTCCGGCACTGGGTGGCGTGGTATCACGAGCTCCGTGGCACATGACCGCGCGCTACGGGCACCTGATGATGGATAGCTTTTCCATTCCATTTTTTGCAGCTGCAGCTCTGGGCGTGCTGACCCTTGGTGCCGCGATGCGTTGGCTGCCAGAGTCGCTTGCGGTCAAGACACGGGTTGTCGGCGTCGTCCATCCACCTGCGGACGTTGGAATGTTCGCGAACGGCCTCCTTTCGTTGCTTTGCTTAGCGGCCATTGCGCCGCTCGGCTTGGCGCTTTTCGAAGCAACGTTTGCTCTCTATGCACGCGAAACACTAAACTATGGTCTTGGCGCTATCAGCGCCGTCTTCGTAGTCTGTGGCATAGTCATGACCATTTTTCAGATTGGCGCAGTGAGCATGTTGTCAGGCCGCGTTCGCGAGATGTATCAGATCAGCCTTGGCTTCGCATTCATGGGTACAGGCTTCGGCTTTTTACTCTTGGCTCGTGGTACGGTGACCGTGTTGATAATGGTTGGCCTGCTAGCGTTGGGCACATCACTGATCGCGCCGAATCTCGCGTCAGCGATCTCGAAGCGTAGCGGCACGCACCGCGTTGGCTCCGTGCTCGGTGTGCAGAACGCGGCGAGTAGTCTCGGCCAAGCCAGCGGACCACTGCTCGGCGGCGCGCTGTTTGTGTGGAACATCAACGCGCCGTATGTGGTAGCTGGCGCGTTGTTGCTTATTGTCGCGATCGTGCTTGCGTGGACTTCGATCACGGCACGAGACACGTAACACAAAATCGTTGTGATGACGCGTTTCGATCTTAGCTCTTCTTTGCGAGCGTGTGAATGTATTTCACCGTTGCTTCGATCTCGGCGGCTGTCAGCTTGTCCTTGAACGGCAACATATCGCCTTTGCCATTGGTGATAGCCGAGATAAACTCTTTGTGCTGGTGCGTTGCAAAGAATGTAGAATCGACAAACGTTGCAATGTTTTTGTACTGCTGGCGTGCCGCTTTGGTCGGAGCGCCCAAAACGCCGTGACACTGCTTGCAGTTTTTCGCATACAACGCTTTGCCGTCGACCTCTTGCGGCACCAGTATGGCTTGTTTCAAGCGGCTGCCGTGCAAAGGTGCGCGTAAACTGAACACGGCCGCTGCTGCGACAACCATTGAAAGCGAGAATACGTTCATGGGGATGTACCTGAGTTGAAATGGATAGGGATCACGTCGTTGTATCGCGGCGACGGTATGCTAGAACGCTACGAAGAGTTGGAATGAAATACCGTTTCTTCGCGGAGCGCGCGTAAGCTGCGGTAAGTCGCGAAAATACTCTACGCCGAGACGTAGATATTCAGGTAAGGTTGCCGGTATCACGCTGCCCACGACGACGCGACGCAATCCGTCGTCGGATTCGTTACGGTTGGGGTCGAGAAATTCGTAGCGCCCAAATACGGTCCAGTGAGTCTTCGGCATGGAATATCCGCCGTATACCCAGTACCCAGAGCCAGTCGCGGTGACGCTTGTAATTGCTGTCGTCAGCGGTAGGCGTGAATCATTGCTGTAGACATATCCACCCAGCACTTCAAAAGGGCCGAGAAATTTGTTCGCCGTCGCGGCAAGCCTGTAATAGCGCGAAGACAAATCAGCAGCGGTTGCATCGAGCCCTGCGATGCGCCCGAAGTATCCGATTGCAGTAACGCCAGAACCAGCGTCATCCCACATAAACTGATTTGAAATCAGCACATCGTTTTTTGTGCTTGCTCCACCTTCTGAGCCATCAGACGTCGGAGCGCTCAAGCCATTGAGTATCTGAACGGACGTTCGGTTTTTTCCACCAATGACATAAAAGGCTTCAACTCCTGCTTGATCGCCAGCAAAACGAAACGGAATACCAGCAGTCGTTGGCTCGGCGAGCGGTAACGGCACAAGAATACCGGTCGGACGGTCGAAGCCCGCGAGCGCACCACCAACAAGCAAGTGTCCCGTTCCAGCACGAACGCCGCCGTACCCGCCTTCTTTACCCCACACGCCGCTCACAATCGCTACGAGATCCACGTTGCCTGCTTCTTGACGTTCAAGTTCGAAGTATGCCCCGTAGTTTTTGCCGAGACCGCCCGCTGCGAAGACGCTTACGGCGGGTGATGAAAGTCCATTTACATCCGCGGGTTCGCGTTGCGTTTTGGAAAGGCTGTACTGAAGAATGCCGCGCGTGGAGAAATACTCTTCCATCTTTTTGACTTCCATATTTTCACCGATCTCGTTCGGCATTCGGTAGCCAGCCCATTTAAACGAAAATCCGGTTGCGTTCAGTCGCGGGACCGCTGGGTAATGGCAACTAGCACACTTCATGTTGTATTTTCTCGCCCACGCCGGAAGCGCTGCGCTTGTTTCGGGTGCAAGCGCGATCAGAGTTAGAGCAGTGAGCACGAGGGTGCTTTGGCGCATGCGACGATCTCCACGGTGAATCGAGACACAAACAACAAACAGAGCAGGCGCGTTGCCTGCGCTACTGAGTGGGTTGCTTACGTGCATTTGTTGACGCACTTTTTTCGTTCTTCGTTGCACCCGCAGCACCGTCGGATTTTTGCAGATCTGGAAAGGTGTCGTGTATTTGCGGTGTAATTTCTGCGCCTGGTGATCCTCTGAGCGTCGCGAGATAACGAGAGACCTCTTCAATTTCTTGGTGACTAAGTACGGGTGACCCGAACGCGGCCATTCGAGAATTCGGATGGAAGCGACGGGGTTCTTCGATGAAGCTGTGTAGCCACGCCGTGGTGTGGTGCGCCCCGATTTGCATGAGTGCTGGACCTTCATCGCCTCCCTTGTTCATTACGACGTGGCATCCCAAACATTGGCGTTGAAACAGTGCACGTCCCGCGCGTTCGGCTGAGCTCAGCTGCCGCCCTGTTTCTGGCGCAATCGTGGGTTGTACGTCTCGTACGGCCGCTCCAACAAGAAGCGCGGAGCCGCCGAGCAAAACGGAGAGCGCAGCGAGACTGCCGGGCCGATGGAGAAGATTTCGACGGCTGCCGCGATCAAAAAACGGCAGACCGAGTAGCGCGATTACGAGTAGTAGCGGGACACCGACTGCAATAGTGCTTTCCATCGAGCCCGGAAACAGCTTTAGCAACTGATAAAAGGGGAGAAAGTACCATTCAGGATGCGGGATGTACGAAGAGTCACTCGGATCGGCTGGAGGCTCGAGCGGCGCGCCAACGGTCACCGCCAAGATCAGTACAGCGAGCGCCACGACGAGCGACGTGATGACGTCCTTGGCAATGATGTCGGGCCAAAATCGTACGCCCGTATGTTTTGACGCTGCGTACGCGGTGCCGTAGTACGCTGGATATACCGGGTCGCTTGTCCGCTTCGGCGCCTTGTCCTCGAGCACGTCAGTACGAGGCGCAATGCCTTGCCGTACTACAAGCATGAGGTGGAGCAGTAAGAGCGCGGCGAACAACACCGGCAGCCACAGCACATGGAACGCGTAAAACCGCGTAAGCGTCGCTGCGCCGAGTTGTGAGCCACCTTTCAGCATTTTGGCCATCGCGCCGCCTATCCATGGCGTTGTGCCCGCGATGCTCGTACCGACCTGTGTCGCCCAATACGCCTTCTGATCCCACGGCAAAAGTGAGCCGGTAAATCCGAAACCAAGTACGAGAAAGAACAGTCCTACGCCAAAGAGCCAGTTGGCTTCGCGCGGATATTTGTACGCACCCATGCTGAAGACGCGGATCATATGCGCCAGCACAAACACGACCATCAAACTCGCGCCCCAGCGATGCATTGCACGCAGCAATACGCCGGCGTTTACCTCGCGCTGCACATACTGAATGCTTTCGTATGCATGGTCTGGCGTAGGTGCGTAGAACGTGGCAAGCACGAGGCCCGTGACCACTTGAATAAGAAAAGCAGTCATGGCGGCACTTCCCAGCGTGTGCCACCACGTCAACCGATCTGGAACTTCGCGGTCTAAGAGCGTGCGCCGAATGCCGACCACGTCAATGCGTTGGTCAAGCCAGCCGCGTTTCACCGATGACGTCGCGGAGTCGTTCGATAAAGGTGGAACTACATCGCTCATGTCTCGACCTTTTCAGGAACGCCACTGCGAAACGTCTGGTAAATGACGTGCAGTTCTCCGTTCTCTACTTTGACCGGGAGCGTGTCGAGTGCGCGGGGTGGTGGGCCGCCGATCACGGCTCCTGTTTTCATGTCGAACAGTCCGTGGTGACACGGACAGTGATAGCGCGATTTGTCGGCGTCGAAGTTGTAGCCGCATCCGAGATGCGTGCAAATGCCGCTATAGGCGGTGAATTTTGCGCCGTCTTCGGTATACAACCACACTGATCGTAAAGCGCGACTTTCCACCCACGCATCATTCGCAACTTCAACAAAGTCGACTTTGATGGGAACGCCTACGTCGAGCGTGCTGATATCATCAGCGACCTTCACCCAACTTTTCGGTGACACCTTGCGTAACGCTGGGGCTAAAAATGCCGCGAGCGCTGGAGTTCCAATCACCGTGGCAGCGATTGCGGCACCGATCCCACTCGCCCACGTAAGAAACCGGCGTCTGCGCATCACATCGTGGTCGGGTAGTGCATCAGACATTGCGCATAGTCTCGAGAAAGGTGAGTACAACAAGGGAGCGCGACCGGTTGCATCATGGCGTTGATGCTGCGACCACTTTGAGTGATGGGGCCGATGCAAGCACACCAACGGCCGAGCGTTTTCGCACATCGTTCGCAAGCGCCCACTGCTTCCAGAGTGAGTAAATCGCGGGGATGACTAAGAGCGTGAGTGCGGAGCTTGAGATCATTCCACCAACCATTGGTGCAGCGATGCGCTTCATGACACTGGCACCCGCTCCGTTCCCCCAAAGAATCGGAAGCAGCCCAGCCATAATCGCCGTAACGGTCATCATTTTCGGTCGTACGCGTTCAACGGCGCCTTCCATTACCGCGGCGTACAGATCGTTAACGTCAGCGTTTTCTCGGGCTGCCTGTTTGGCCTTCCACGCTTGGTCGAGATAAATCAGCATCACGACGCCCGTCTCGGCCGCCACACCATTAAGTGCGATGAAGCCAATCGCCACCGCGACAGACCAGTTGTAACCAAGCAACCAGACGAACCAAATGCCGCCAACTAACGCGAATGGGAGCGAGAGCATGACGATGAGCGTCTCGCCAATACTCTTGAAGTTGAAATAGAGCAGTAGAAAAATGATGGCCAACGTTGCCGGGATCACGAGCATCATCTTAGCCTGCGCGCGCTGCATGTACTCGTACTGACCACTCCATACCATGCTGTATCCCGCGGGCATCGTGACCGCGCGCGCAACTTCGCGCTGGGCCTCCGCGACATAGCCGCCGATGTCGCGTCCGACGACATCGACATACACCCACGCCGTTGGCACTGCGCCTTCCGTGCGAACCACCATCGGACCAGAAACTTGTTTGATGGTGGCAACTTGCCCGAGCGGCACTTGAGCAACATTGCCCGCCATGGCAGAACCACCCATCGCACCGCTCGCTGGCCGCGCGGGCATCGCGCCACGTCCGACATCGGCACCTCCAGCACCATGGCTGACGGGCACGAGTACCGCAGCGAGTCGCTCTGGCGTGTCACGCAACTCCAAGGGATAGCGGACACGCACGCCATAGCGTTCGCGTCCTTCCACTGTTTGCGTAATCGTCATTCCACCAATCGCGGTAGCGATCACGGCCTGTACATCACCGACGTTCAATCCATGTCGCGCTGCGGCGACGCGATCAATATCGATGTCGAGGTAATATCCGCTGGCCGCTCGTTCGGCGAACGCACTTCGCGTTCCCGGCACCGTTTGTACCGATTTTTCGACCTCTTTCCCGATGCGTTCCAACTCAGTGAGATCCGGACCGAAGATCTTGATGCCAACGGGTGTTCGAATGCCAGTGGCCAGCATGTCGATGCGACCTTTGATTGGCATGGTCCAGGCATTCGTGACACCGGGCATTCGTGTTGCCGAGTCCATTGCGCCCAGCAAGCGATCGTAGGTCATGCCACGCCGCCATGTGTCGACCGGACGGAGCGTGATGGTGGTCTCGAACATGTCGAGACCTGCGGGATCGGTCGCGGTGTTTGCGCGACCCGCTTTGCCCCAGACGTGATCCACCTCGGGGAACGACTTTAAAATGGAGTCTTGTATCCGAAGGATTTCGCGGTCGCGCGCAACACTCGCACCAGGCAGTGTCGTTGGCATAAACAGAATGGTGCCTTCTTCGAGCGGCGGCATGAATTCGCTTCCGACCGAGGCCCACGGAATCCACGTGAGCACCAATACCACACCCGCTATTCCGATTACGGGCCAGCGGTGTCGCAGCACGAACGTGATCAACGGTCGATAAGCGCGAATCAACCAGCGGTTGACTGGGTTGGCCTGCTCACGCCAAATGCGGCCGCGAATAAAGACACCCATCGTCACCGGCACTAACGTCACGCTGAGCAGACTCGCCGCCGCCATGGCGAATGTTTTCGTGTATGCGAGCGGCTTGAATAGTCGCCCTTCCTGGCCTTCCAACGCGAAGACGGGAAGGAAGCTCACCGTGATAATGAGCAACGAGAAAAAAAGTGCGGGGCCGACTTCCTGCGCGCTTTCCACGACCACACGCCAGCGCTCGATCGTTGTGAGCACACTCGCATCGAGCGTGCGCGCGTTCGATGTAAGCCCGCTTGCGCGCTCCTTCGCCGTGATTGCGCGCTCAAGGTGCTTGTGCATGTTCTCAATCATGACGATTGCCGCGTCGATCATCGCACCGATCGCGATCGCGATGCCACCTAACGACATGATGTCGGCGCCAACTCCTACCCACCGCATGGCGATGAACGCGATGAGGATACCGATCGGCAGCGTGAGAATTGCCACGAGTGCAGAACGTGCATGCAGTAAAAAAATCACACACACAAACGCGACGATGAGGCTTTCTTCGAGCAACTTGCCGCGCAGCGTTTCAATGGCGCGTTCGATCAGATCGGAGCGATCATATACGGGGCGCACAACGACGCCGGGTGGTAGCCCCTGTTGCACCAGTGCGAGTTTGGCCTTCACGTTCTTGATGGTTTCAAGCGCGTTTTGTCCAAAGCGCATGACGACGATTGCGCCAACCGCATCTCCGCGCCCATCGAGCTCCGCAACGCCCCGCCGAACGCCCGGACCGATCGTCACTCGGCCCAGTTCTGCGATGCGGACTGGCGTGCCGTTCGGTGTTGCACCGACAACGACGTTTTCAATGTCGCTCAAGTTTTTCAGATAGCCCAGACCACGCACCATGTACTCACGTTCGGACAATTCCATGACCATAGCGCCGATGTCGCTATTCGCACTTTGCAGCGCACTCATCACGCGCGTTACAGGAATGCGAAACGCCAACAACTTTGCTGGATCGAGATCGATCTGATACTGCTTCTCAAATCCGCCGATGGTTGCAACTTCAGAAACACCCGGCACCGCAGTCAACGCGTAGCGGAGATACCAATCCTGCAAGCTCCGCAATTGCGCCAAATTGAGACGGCCTGTCGTGTCTTCGAGTGCGTACTGATACACCCATCCCAGTCCAGTCGCGTCAGGACCCAGCGTGGGCGTCACCACCGTTGGAAGTTTTCCTTTCAGGCCGTTCAAATACTCCAGCACGCGCGAGCGCGCCCAATACAAGTCTGTGCCGTCTTCAAAGATCACGTAGACGAACGACACACCGAAGAACGAATAGCCGCGGACGGTGCGAGCGCCGGGCACTTTCAGCATCTCTGCCGCCACGGGATACGTGACTTGATCCTCAACGATGCGTGGCGCTTGCTCGCTGTATTCGGTTTGCACAATGACTTGCACGTCGGACAGATCTGGCAGCGCTTCAAGTGGTGTGCGTCGTATCGCCCACGTGCCGCCGACAATTGCTGCGAACGTGAAGAGAAACACCAGCAACTTGTTGTCGACGGACCACGCGATGATGCGCTTCAGCATGTCGTTCGCTCCTACCGCGCAGGCGGAGCGGGCGTGTTGCCCTTCGGCGTGTTGCCCTTCGGCGCGACCAACTTCGGCGGAGCGGGGGCGGCGATCTGCATGCCCGGCATGTTGCCCATGCCGCCAATTGCCGAACCGAGATTCGATTCTGCATCGACGAGGAATGTCGCCGAGGCGACCACGGATTCTCCCGCACGTAGCCCGCGAAGAATTTGGATCCGCGTTTCGTTCGCTGTGCCAACAACAACTTCTCGCGGCGTCAGCGCTCCCTCTGCGCCATGCACGAAAACCAAATCGCGCGTGCCCGTTGATAGCAGCGCGGCACGCGGGAGATTAAGCACGTTCGCACCGTTCGCGCTTTCGACACGAATAGTGGCGTACATTCCCGGTTTGAGCGCAAAGTCCCGATTGGCCATTGCCACTCGAATGCGCGCTGTTCGCGTATCAGCGTTAATGGTCGGATAGATGTAGGTGATGCGGCCGGTCCGCGTTGCACCAGGAATTGCTTGAAACTCAGCGTGTACTACTTGGCGGGCATGAACCGTGGCGAGATCACGTTCAAACACTTCGCCTTCAATCCAGACAACACTGAGATCTGCCACTTTATAGAGCGCGTCTCCGGCCATGACTTTTTGCCCAGACAGCACATTTTTTTCGACGACCACTCCACTCACCGGCGCACGCAGCACTACGGACTTTTGAATTTGTCCCGTCTGCTCAATCCGCTCTATATCAGTCGCCGAGATATCCCAGTATTGCAGACGTTTGCGGGCGGCGTCACGAAGCGCGGTCGCGTTGCGTTGCGCCTCGGTTGTTGCACCGGCAACATCCTTCTGCAGCTGAGCCGCCAGCAGCAACTCCTGTTGCGCGGCGACGAGCATCGGCGAGTAAATAGACAGCAGCGGATCGCCCGCGCGAACCGATTGACCCGTGTAGTTCACGAAGAGTTCGTCGATCCATCCGTCGAGTTTTGGTGCAATCACGCGGACACGCGTTTCGTCGTAATTGACCTGCGCGACTGTGCGTACCTCGGTCACGAGCGCGCTCATGACGGCCGTGGTGTATGTCACGCCGATGCGCTGGGCCTGGTCGCGCGTAAGCATCACCGGTTGCGCTCCCTTGGTTGGCGCTGCTGCGTCGCCGTCCAGAGTGGCAGCGGTAACGATGGGACGCCTTGTCGCGAACCAGGCAAAAAGCGCGGCGGCGGCCAACGCGAGTACGATTACGATGGCGATTGTCGCGCGTGAAACACGCGATGACTGTGCGCTGCCAAATGGATCAGTCATTACTCGCGACCCGGTAGCAGAATGGGCGCTGCGTGCGCGTCGAATAATTGGCGTCCAATAAGCATTTCTAGGTCCGCAAATGTTTTCCCTTGCTCGGCGTCGAGAACGAAGAGCTCTTGCTGATACCGATTCACCGTCATTTGGTTGTCCAGCAGTGTCATTAAATTCACCTGCCCCACGCGGTACGCGGCGAGTGATGAGCCAACCGCCGCCTGTGCTTGCGGAATGATCGTACTGCGATAGAGTCGGCCAAGGTTTCGTGCACGCACAACGGTTGCATACCGTTCGGCCACGAGAGCGCGTGTCTGCGCGCGCATCGACTGCAGTTCCGCGCGCACCATGGCGTTCATTGCTTGGGACTCTTCGCGCATTTTGAGCTGCCGACTTCTCGCGAAGACGGGTAGCGTTGCACCAAGCATCAGACTTCCCATACGCTCGCGCTGCATCACGCCGGCGCGTTCGCCGTATTGAATACCGACCTGCAGATCGGGCCAGATCTCTTTCGCCGCCAGTTTCGTCGCGGCATCAGCGGCGCGGACGTCTGCAAGACCAGCACGAATCATCGGACGATTCTGATCAGCGAGCGCCATCAGAGAATCGAGTGTCGGCAGCGTCGCGGGAAAATTTGGCAACTGGGGAGACGCGAGCGTGGAGTCGGGCACGCGATCCAACAGTCCGGCAATCATGGCGGTGGCGGCGACACGCATCGTACGCATGCGCACGATGTCCTCTGACATTTTTGCAGATTCCACATGCGCCTTGAGTACATCAGATTGGCGCCCATCGCCGACTGCATACATGGTCTGTGCGGTCGAGGCGATGTTTTCAAGCAACCGCTGCGTTGTAATGGCGACCACCAGCGAGCGGTCCGCTTGAAAGAGGTCATAAAATGCCATGGCGACACGGCTGCGGACCTCCCACCGCACGTCAGCTACGCGCTCACCTGCGGCATCCGCCTGCGCGGACGACACGCGTCCGGCCAGCGTTAGTTTGCCCGCGACCGGCACCATTTGCATGAATTGCAATTGCGTCATGCCCAGCGGATCCATCGGCGCCAGTGACGGAAGCGAACGATTCATCAAGCCGAGCTGTAGCTGTGGGTCTGGTGGCCGCTTCGTGCCCGGCACACGAGCCGCCGCTGCTCGCGCAATCGCTCGGGCCGCCGTGATCTGCGGATTTCGTTGCTCGACAATATCGTATAGCGTTCCAAGTCGGAGCGCCGTTGTGTCATCCTGTGCGGAGGGCACACGAATAAAGGTTGTGTCGATCTGCGCAGGTGCGGCTTGCGCAACAGAAACCGTGCAAAATGTCGTACAGATTGCCACAAAAATGATTCGACTTCCACGTGACTCCCATTCACGGAGACAAGTGACGGAGGAACAGTTGCTCGCGCGTCGAATCATATAATCTGCTTAGCCCGCGTTGTGTGCGTACAATGGCGAGCGTCACCATCCCATCGAATGCGGAAGATTGCGGACGCTGACCGGGCACAGGCAGACTCGGAAAGTACCTAGTCTAGGCTGTGCTGGAAAACGGTGCTCTCCCAGTGAATGTGCGTGTCGCTTCGCTCTGGTGGAGTCGGTGAAAGGCTGAACTGCTGTGCGGGATTTCCTGACGTGACGCGCGTTTGGTACGCACGAGCGAGCACGCAGAGCGCCTTCCTGTCCGCTAGGTATCGGTATCTCGAACACAATGGGGAAACGCATCGCGCCATTCACAGCGACAGGAAAATCCGTCGCATTCTCCCTCGTGCATTTAGTGCGTCTGCTCTGGATTCGTCGCCAATTATCCAAGCGTGACCGCTGGACGCGGGATGCCTTGCGTACTCATCAAGGAGATGCGCTGCGCGAGATGCGTGCGCACGCGTACGCGCACTCACCGTTCTATCAGCGGTTTCATGCGGGATTGACGGATGTACCGTTGCACAAATTGCCGGTACTCACCAAAAAGAAGTTGATGGAGCATTGGAATGATGTGGTGACAGATCGATCTCTGACGCTCGAAGAACTTCGGACGTTTATCGAGGGTCTCGATGTCCCTCGACTCTTTCGCAATGAATACGTGGCGGCCACGACGTCAGGGAGCACCGGTCTGAAAGGCGTCTTCGCATTCAATCGCGAGGAGTGGTTGTGGGGTGTTGCGTCGCATGCACGCGCGACCACGTGGGCTGGCGCACGAGTTGGACCGCTGCATCGGTTACGGATGGCGATCGTGAGCTCCACGAAAGCGTGGTGCAAATCGTTGCTCGTCGGCGCATCGGTGGACACGTCCATTCTACCGACCTTGCGATTGGATTCAACGGAATCGCTTCACGTCATCGTGGAGCGGCTGAATGTGTTTCAACCGGATATTCTCGTCGCGTACGCCGAAACAGCGAATGCGCTGGCGCTCAAGCAACTCAGCCACGACTTACATATTTCGCCGCGTATGGTGTTCGCGTCGTCCGAAGTCTTCACCGCGAGCGCACGGAAACGTATTACCGCCGCGTGGGGCAGTCAGCCGTTCAACGCCTATGCCGCGACCGAAACGGCGCTTATTGCTGCGGATTGTGCGCACCACCGGATGCATCTCGCCGAAGATCTGATCATCGCAGAGATCGTCGACGGCGAGAATAATCCGGTGCCGATCGGCACCTATGGAGAAAAGGTGCTCGTGACTGTGTTATTCAGTCGAACAGTGCCGCTGATCCGATATGAGCTCAGTGATCGTGTGGCATTGGCAGACCTACCGACCCCATGTGAATGCGGCAAACCGTTCGCCGTGTTGGCGGGCATTCAGGGAAGAGTGGAGGACACAATGTTCTTACAAGGTGATGGCGGCGATCCGGTGGCAATCACCCCCGACATCTTTCATGATGTGCTTGAACCCGCACCGGTGGACGGATGGCAAGTGGTGCAGGAAAACGCGACCAGCATCGTCGCCTTGATCGTGGGACCACAGCGCGGGTATGACGAACGTACGTTGAAGGAACAGGTCAGACTGCGCTTACGCGAACAAGGCGCGCACGATCCGGGCGTGCAGGTTCGCATCCTAGAAAAGCTGCGACAATCACTGACTGGCAAGACGCCGTTGGTTCAAGCGTTGCCACATCACACGGAGCAACATTGAACGATTTTTTTCGTCCGACGATGAGGGCGACTCAAAGTGCACGCGTCGCTTCGTGGTTAATGAGCGCCTGCGGGATTTGGTTGATTGCACTGGGCGTCTACTTCATATTTGTGCGGCCGCCGCTCTTGCCGGAAGACGCGCGCTTCATGGGCGGCACGGACGCGCAAATTCACGCAGTTGTGCCCGGTTTAACGAAGTGGCTCACGCGCGTGTTCACCGTCATGGGCGGCTTTATAACCAGCGCAGGCGTGCTCACCGTGTTCGTGGCGAGAGTGGCAATGCCGTTGCGATTGCGATACACGTCATGGACCATTGCACTCGCTGGCGTAGTCAGTGTCGCACTGATGGCGGCCACAAACTTTGCGATCCATTCTGATTTCAGATGGATCCTGTTGATTCCATTCCTGATCTGGCTCGTGGGTTTCGGGATATACGTAGGTTTTGCGCAACCTCATGCGACGGCGGAACGATAATGCACCGAGCACCGGCGACTCCTGCCGACATGGAAAAGTTGCAACACGACTCATTCATGTATTTCGTGCATGAGGCGAATCCTATCAATGGGCTGGTGATCGATAAAACCGCTCCGAATTGGCCTGCCAGCATTGCCGCGACTGGTCTCGCGCTTGCGGCGTACCCGGTTGGCGTCGAGCGCGGCTACATATCGCGTACGGCGGCAACGCTGCGCACCCTGCGGACATTGCGGTTTTTCTGGAATAGCGCGCAAGGTCCAGAAGCAGATGCCACCGGGTACAAGGGGTTTTATTATCACTTTCTCGATATGCAGACAGGCAAACGCGCATGGCAGTGCGAGCTGTCGACGGTCGACAGCACGTTTCTCTTGGCTGGTGCGCTGACGGCAGGGCTGTACTTCGATGCCGAGACCGCTGATGAGCGCGAGATTCGCGCCTTGGCCGACGCGCTGTATCGTCGTGCTGATTGGCAATGGGCGCAAAATGACGGATTGACTGTTACGCACGGCTGGAGGCCGGAAGACGGATTTCTTCCATACCGATGGGAAGGGTACGATGAGGCGCTACTGCTCTACACGTTGGGACTTGGCTCTCCCACATTTCCGTTACCGGAGACGAGCTACACCGCGTGGACGTCGACCTACGATTGGCGGCGCTTATATGATCAGGAATTTCTGTATGCCGGGCCATTGTTCATCCACCAACTTTCGCATATTTGGATCGATTTTCGCGGCATTCAGGATGCATACATGCGCGCAAAAGGCATCGACTATTTCGAGAACAGCCGTCGAGCGACGTATGTGCAACAACAGTATGCCATTGAAAATCCCCGGCAATTCGAGGGCTACGGAGCAACTTGCTGGGGAATTAGTGCCAGTGAAGGTCCGGGACCGACCATCGCGTCACTGGCCGGTCGGGAGCAAGAGTTTTTCGACTACGTCGGACGTGGCGTACCGTTTGGACCGGATGATGGGACGATTGCACCGTGGGCGGTTGTCGCCTCGCTACCCTTCGCGCCAGAAATCGTGTTGCCGATGCTGGGCTATTGCATACACGAAGCGAAGTTGACTGAGTCAAATCCCTACGGGTTTAAAGCGTCGTTTAATGCCAGCTTTCCTTTGCCAGCGGGCGATGATCACGTCTGGGTCTCGCCGTGGCATTTCGGTCTCAACCAAGGACCAATCATTCTCATGATTGAGAACTATCGCAGCGGCCTGCCGTGGCGCTTGATGCGACGATCTCCCTACATCATGTGCGGACTGCGTCGGGCAGGGTTTGCGGGCGGATGGTTGTAATCGTACCTCACACCGGGCCGTCGTTGGTGCGAATGTGAACGCGCAGACTTCATCGGTAACTTTCACGCGTCGCGCGTGCATATTTTGGACGGTGACATGGAAGGAGATCTATCACGCGATCTTCGGTCCAAAAGTTGCACTCGCGATCCTAAAACCTCGACGGGGTAATCGTGAACATTCTCAAGATGGCGGCGTGACATACCACTACGTCTGGCTCGCGTGGTCGGGCGCGTTTCTCGTGTTGTGGGTCGTGCTGTACGTCGCATATCCGTTGCTGCGGACGGCGATGCGCCAGACCAGTGCGATCACCGCGCTCTTTGGGCTCACCGAGCCGATTTTCATTCCCAACTATTGGAATCCACCGAGTCTGTTTGACCTCGCGCAGCGGACGGGATTTGATCTCGAAAGCATCGTGTTCTCATTTGCGATTGGTGGTATTGGTATCGTGCTTTATCACGCGGAGAGCGCGACACACATTGAGCGCGTTCCGGCAAATCGTCGCGTTGGCGCATTACATCGATTCCACACCATTGGGCTGCTCGGCGCGCCGATCGCCTTTGTGCCGCTCGCGCTGTTACCGTGGAACGTTATCTACGCCGTGATCACGTCGCTGCTGCTTGGCAGCATGCTGTCGGTGATCTGTCGACCAGCACTCGCTCGAGCGACGATCATTGGCGGCGGACTGTTCTTTGTGTTGTATGCGGCGTTCATGCTGGGGCTCACTTGGTTTACTCCATCGTTTATCCCGCAGGTCTGGAACCTGCGGGCGTTGAGCGGCGTGCTCGTTGTTGGAATTCCACTAGAAGAATTGCTCTTCGGTGCCGTATTCGGCATGTATTGGAGCAGCGTCTATGAGCACTTCACGTGGAGCGAGAGCGTATCCCATGCGCACCGCCATGCGCGGGGAAGCCGCCGAGATCACGATAGTGCAGGTGCAGATAAATAATCAGGCTCAATACGGCCGCAAAGAAACACCACACGGAGACAAGCGCTCGCACGTAGAACAGGTACGTGCCGACGAACGACAGAAAGGCCAGTACGCCGAACAGTCGCACGAATGGATGACTTGAGAAGAAACAGCTCACGCATGTCGCCGCCACGTACAACACCATGACGGGAATGATGTAAAAGTGCGGTGAATCATAGACTAAGTGTCGCACGATGTGCATGCCGTCGATCTCCGCGACGACAGGCCGCGTGACGATGAAAAACAATAGATACATACCGACAATGATGCCGATGGTTTGAAAAATGAGCAGCGTGTGTTTGCGCCACAGCACGAACTCGAGTGACCGCATGGCAAACGGGATATACATCGGCCACAGCACGTGCGAGAACACTGAATAACTGTATGTAGAGACCTGCTTCAGCGTGGGCGCGTCGTGCTGGAAGGTGAGCCAGACCACGCCCTCGATCAGTTGTTGAACACCAAAGAGCAGCGGAATCATCGCCAGCGGAAGTTCGGAACGATCACGGGAATTTCTGACCGTTGCCACGCCAATGCCCGAAAGCGCGGTACCGGCGACGAAGCTCGCGGTAGCGGAAAAGCACATCATCACATCCGGAGAGAGGAGCGAGCGTCGTCGATACCGAACCTCTTAGTGCTTCGCGCCTACCTGGATCACGTACGACGTGCGCGAAACATCCCACTCGTTCGCCGCGCCGCCGTTTTTATGACTCGCGTACGCGGATCGCAACATCCACGGCCCTGCTTTTGTGAGCGGTAAATGTACGATGCCTTTTGCGTCCGCATTGACCGTTACAATCAACTTCGCTGCGGTTGCATCTGCTCCCGCTGTGGTATCCGCCGCCGGCAAAGCGTCGATACCAATGTTTGGCACTGGCTTGCCACCGCCCAGTACGGCGATGTGTAGCGTATCACCGACATGGAGATGTGCTGGGTCATTCACAGGCACGAACTCCAATGGAAACCCGGCCGTTTTTGAGAAAGCGCGCGGGCCGTCGGCGCCGACTTGGACGACGGTCGCAGCGTATGATGTGGCGGTATAGATGACGGTATCGAGCCCGGCGAGCGGTTTCTCACGCTCTAGACGTGCCGCTTCCGACACGCCGCTCTCGGTACGCAGAAAGCGAATCACGCCCTCTGGCGGAGTGCGCAACGTACGCGGCGTAAGGCGTATAGCGACTAGGTACTGACCCGCTGTCGTGGGTTTGTGATGCATCCGCAGCGATGTCCCTTCGACGGACATATCAGTGATCTTCATGTCAGACGACGCGCCGATGATCCGGGCGTCGATAATGCGTGCTGCCTCGATGGCGCGTCCTTCCGGGAATCGCGTTCCCTGTCGGCCGCCGACGTGTATGGATGTATTTGCGGGGAACGCGAACATATCGGGCAGCAGCCAGTAATCGTGTCCCGCCGCCTTCGAGGCCAAGAATACACTGGCGCCGATCGCGAATGCGCGCGCGGCAGTCCGTGCGCGAGCGGAGAAGGAGGAGGAGGCGTAGAGCGACATGAGATTTGCGGGTGCAAAGAGGTGAGACAGCGGGTTCAGTCTTGCGATGATATTTACGCACGGTAAAATACGATACGTCCTCCCACGCCGCTCGACCACCGTTTCAGCAAACTTTATGATCAAGCCTGCACTCGTGCTTTTGGCCGTGGTCTCCAGCTTCGTAGCCGTTACAACACGGAACAGCGCACAAGCTCCCTCGCTTGCACCATTTACAATCGACAGTATCGCGAGTCCGACCGGCCCAGGCAGCGCGGAACCGAATCTGACAGTCGCGGCCGATGGTCGCGTGTACATGAGTTGGCTGCAATCGTCCGATTCGGGCTCTGCACTTCGATTCGCCGTGCACGATGGCGCGCGGTGGTCCGCCGCCCGCACGATTGCCGCGAGTCGCGACTTCTTTGTTAACTGGGCCGATTTTCCGTCGATCGAAGTGCTCGACAGCACGCATCTCGCAGCGCATTGGTTGCAACGCAATGGTCGCAGCACGTACGCGTACGGCGTTCGTATCGCGCAATCGAACGACGGTGGTGTGACGTGGCGTGCCCCGCTCACGCCGCATCGTGATTCAACGCAAACAGAACATGGGTTTGTGGCGATGTGGCACGAAGGCACAACGCTGAGCGCGGCGTGGCTTGATGGTCGCAAGTTCAGCAAAGAGGGGCACGATCCGTCGAACGAAATGTCATTGGTCACTGCAACCGTGTCACCCAACGGCACGCGCGGACCGGAGGTGCGTTTGGACGAGCGCACCTGCGATTGTTGCCAGAACGCGGCGGCCGTGACAAGCACCGGTCCAATTGTTGCCTATCGTAATCGATCGACTGACGAGATACGCGACGTTTACTTGACGCGTCGCGTTGCCGGCACATGGATCGCCGGCGTTCCGGTGAACAATGATCGCTGGAAGATTGCCGCGTGTCCCGTGAATGGTCCGGCCATTGCAGCACGCGGACATCGGGTTGCACTCGCGTGGTTTACTGCACCGAACGACAGCGCCCGTGTCAACGTCGCATTCTCTGACAACGATGGCGCAACGTTTGGCAAACCAACGCGCGTGGACGGCGGCGATCCCGCCGGACGAGTGGATGTGTCATTACTCGCGGACGGGGGTGCGTTGGTGACGTGGGTTGAGCGTACCGGGGGCGATGTTGCACAGGTTCGTGCGCGTCGCGTGAATCGTGATGGTAAGGGGGGCGCGGTGGTCACCATTGCCTCTTCTTCCGCAGCGCGCGCCAGTGGATTTCCGAAATCCGTTGTGACCGGAACGAACGTGGTGTTCGCGTGGACGTTGGCCGGGAAACCATCGGTCGTGCGCGTGGCCCGTGCGTCGCTCTCGGAGTTCAAGTGATGTCGGCTTTGCGCTGGAGTGCGGTTGCGATGCTCGTCGTGAGCGTGACGACGATCGGCTGCACGAAAGCAGACGGTATTGCTCGGCGAGCGAACACGCGTGTTGAGATCGGCGAGCCCGCACCCGCCTACGCGACACTCTCACTCGCGGGTGATTCGGTCTCGCTCGCGGGACAACGCGGTAAAGTCGTGCTGATGAACATTTGGGCAACGTGGTGCCATCCGTGTCGTGCAGAAATTCCTGAACTGCGCACCTTGCACGCGCGCTATCGCGACAAAGGTTTCGAGCTCATCGGCGTCAGTGTGGATACTGATGGCACCGACGAAACCATTCGAGGCTTCATGAAAGAGTTTCAGATGACGTTTCCGATCTGGCGCGATCCGGATGAACGCACGTCGGCGCTGTTTCACACCGTTGGGGTTCCTGCAACTTTCTTGATTGATCGACAGGGTATTCTTCGCTGGCGCAAAATCGGACCGATTGCGCCGAATGACACGTCGCTGTCGAATGCGATCGAACGAGCGTTGGGTTCCTGACGGATGCTGAACATGTCAGCGTGAGTGGCCGGTTGTCGCGTCGAGTATTGCTCCGACGTACTGGCCTAGCGCTTGGCATCGTTGCAGTTGGAGCAACCGGTGTCGCGTTCGGCGAGGGTGATCGTGGTGCAGACGCGGATCGCCCGTTATACAGCACGATGCTTGGCGCGACGGGCCCGGCGGTGGTGTTTCTTCCGGGCATTGGAGCGACAACTCGTTACTGGAACAGTCGAGTCAGTGCGCTCACGGATCGCGCACGACTGATCCTGATTGATCTCTTGGGGTTTGGTCGTTCACCGAAACCGTGGACGACCTATACGGTGGACCGACACGTGACCGCCTTGCATGATGTTATTGGCCCACTAGCAAAGACGTACGGCCCGCTTGTACTCGTGGGCCATTCCCTCGGCGCGCGCTTAGCGGCGGTGTACGCGGCGCGATTTCCGTCTGAAATTCGACAGTTGGTGCTGGTAAGCTTGCCGTATTACGGGAGCACTGAGCGTGCGAAAGGTTTCTTCCGTCGTAAAGGCGCGCAAGGATGGGTGACGACGCACACGATTCCGCTGGCCATCGCGTGTTTGATCACTCGACGTGTATTTGGTCCGTGGTTGCCAAAGATGATCACGAGCGTTCCGCCGGACGTTGCCGAAGACTTGTTGCAAATGACGTGGCGTTCGTCAACGTCGACAACCAACGAGGTCATTTATAATTACGATGTGCGTGGCGACTTACAGAATCTTGCGGGACGCATTCCCTTGCTGTGCTTACACGGCGACCTCGACGAAACCGCCCCGGTCGCTACGGTGCGCGCGCTTGCAGCTACACACAGCGGCTGCACGTTGCGCGTGTTTACGGGCGGTGATCATCATTTGGTGTTACGACATCCCGAATGGGTACGCGAACAAATTGCCTCTGTGCTGTAGTTCAACGGAAAGCCGCGAATTGAGACGAGGTGGAGGGGAGTGTCGTCGCGCCTAGGCCGTCTTTGGCTTTGTTTCGCAACACGACGTTTGAATTCCCGCAGCCCGCGCTGCTTGAATCGGCGGACACGGCACGCTTCCGAATGAGCAGAACACGCAGCAATCGCCCGCATTCGGGCGCAACAACACCCGACACGCCGCGCATTCGTGAAAGAATTGGCAGGCATTGGTGGGCATTACCAATGGTTCAGCATGTCCGCAGAAGGGGCACTGCAGCATGGAGGTAAGCTCGGTCATCAGCGGCTCCGGTGCACGAGATATTTTATGGCGGCTAAAACGAGGCACGTATTATGCACTTCAGGCGTTTTGCTCACGTACCACCGGAAGCAAACTTCCCGCTGGAGATCAGAATGTTACAGGATACAAAGGGCGCCTGCCGACGTCCACGTGCCTACGCCCTCGTCTTCCCAATGCAGATGCTGTTGTTTGGCGCTCTCCTCACATCCTGTTCGTCAAAAGAAAAGGCGGTCATGACAGACTCGAGCAATGGCATGATGGGCAAGACCGGCATGTCGGGAATGGATAGCTCGAACATGTCTGGCATGTCCGGCATGGACAAAGGAAAAATGACCGGCATGTCCGGCATGGATAGCTCGAAGATGTCGGGCATGTCCGGTATGTCAGATATGGAGGACGCAAAGATGTCTGGCATGTCCGGGAATCCTGATCAGAATTTTCTGCGCATGATGAGCGATCACCACACGGGGATGATTGCCATGGCGCACCCGACGAAGAACGGGAAAGGATCGACCGACGCCGTGCGCGATGACGCGAAGAAGATTGACGCCGCCCAGGATGCCGAAATTGAAACGATGCTGGGGATACTGAAAAAAGACTTCAAGGATCCGTACAAGCCGATGATCCGACGGCACAGTCAGATGATGACGGATTCGCTCTTACAGCAAACGGGGAGCAACTATGACCACATGTTCTACATGAACACCATCATGCATCACCGCGAAGCGCTCGCCATGATCGATCAGTTTCTGCCAAAGTTGACCCGTCCCGACCTCAAGGCTATGGCGCAGAAGATGAAAGTTGATCAGACGCGAGAAATCGCAGAGTTTGAACGCAAGCTGGGCAAGTAGTTCGCAGTGTTGGATCGATAACTGGACTCGACTCTCAGCGATGCAGTGTGCATCGTTCAGTATGCCGAGCCCAAGCCGTTCTATCGTGCCCGCCGATTTAAGCGGCGCCACCGCCACCGACATTCTTGAGTTGGCGGAGGCGCAGCAGGTGCGTTTTCTCCGCTTGCAGTTCACGGATATTCTGGGTGTCATCAAAAATGTTGAAATTCCGTCGTCGCAATTCAGGAAAGCATTGCACGGTGACATCATGTTTGACGGATCGAGCATTGAAGGGTTTGTGCGGGTTGAGGAGTCGGATATGCTGCTGGTGCCCGACCTGTCAACATTTCAGATCTTTCCGTGGGGCGATCCATCGGCACGCGTTGGTCGTGTGATTTGCGACGTGTCGATGCCTGACGGCACGCCGTTCGCAGGCGATCCGCGTGGTGTGCTCAAGCGTCAATTAGCGCGCGCAACGGAACTGGGATTCGTTATGAACGCGGGTATGGAAGCGGAATTCTTTTTGTTCAAGCCCGCGGCGGATGGTCGCGCGGCAACAGACACGCACGATGTGGGCGGCTACTTTGATTTGGCGCCGATGGACTTAGGCGAAGATGCGCGTCGTGCCATTGTCGACGTGTTAGAGCAGATGGGATTCGAAGTGGAAGCGGCACATCATGAGGTCGCGCACGGCCAGCACGAAATTGATTTCCGCTACGCGGACGCATTACACACGGCGGACAACATCGCGACGTTTCGGTTTGTGGTGAAGCAGGTGGCGCGGCAATTCGGATTGATTGCGTCATTCATGCCAAAACCGGTGTTTGGCCAGAACGGCAGTGGCATGCACACGCATCAGTCGCTGTTTAAGCAGGGTCAAAATGCATTTTGGGATCCACAACGCGAGTGGGAGCTGTCGAAGACGGCACTACACTACATCGGTGGTTTGCTCAAGCATGCGCGCGCGCTGTGCGCGGTCACGAACCCATTGGTGAATTCGTACAAGCGTTTGGTGCCCGGTTTCGAAGCGCCGGTGAACGTCGCGTGGAGCATGCGCAACCGCTCGCCGATGATTCGCGTACCAGAACGACGTGGTGCGGGTACTCGCCTAGAGCTGCGCACCCCCGATCCGAGCGCAAACCCATATCTCGCGCTGACGGTCATGTTGGCCGCGGGGTTGGATGGCGTGACGACGGAGGCCGATTGGCGTGAGCCTGTGAACACGAACATCTGGGAGATGTCGTTTCGTGAGCGACGTCGATTGCGGGTGGATGATTTGCCGCATGATCTCAACGAAGCGTGTGACGAGCTCGAGAAAAGCGACGTCTTAACTGGTGCGCTTGGTGAAGACGTGACCCAACAATTTCTTGCAGCCAAACGTTCCGAATGGCGCGAGTACAATAGTCAGGTGAGCGCGTGGGAATTGGATCGGTATCTCGCGCGGTACTAGTTGGCGTTTCTTTTCACAATCAGCCACAACAGCGGACACGGATACGAACGGAGAGAACGGAGACGTCGCGGATACGGCGAACCACCAAAACCCAGTTGCTACTGTGGTATTCGTGCGTTTCTGCATCCTTCGTAGTTATTCAGATCTTTGCTGCGCTTCAAGTCCGTTAACGTGCTCAATCCAGGTTCCGCAGGTTCATCGCAGCTTGTCCCGGAGTGTTTGTTATGCACCGTCGCACGTTTTTGCGCACCACCGTCGGCGCTGCCGCAAGTTTGGCGGTCGCGTCCTCGCTTACCGAACGCGCGCGTGCAGCAACTGCGCCGTTCGCACGTCCTCGGGTCTCCGAAGACGTCTTATCGCAACACTATCCGTTCGTGCTTCCGCCACTCGGCTACGCCAATGACGCAGTTGAACCCGCCGTCGATGCGCAAACCATGAGCATTCATCACGACAAGCACCACGCGACATACGTGACGAACTTGAACAAAGCGCTTGAAACGCAGACGGCGTTGCAAGGCAAAACACTCCGTGAGTTGTTGACCGGACTGGCGACGCTGCCCGACGGCGTGCGAACAACAGTGCGCAACAACGGTGGTGGTCACGCGAACCACGCGATGTTCTGGATGTTGTTAGCACCAGGCGGTGCGAAGACGCCGAGTGGTGCGCTTGCGTCAGCGATAGTGCGGGACTTTGGTTCGGTGACCGCATGTCTGGCGGCGATGAAGACGGCCGGGTTGGGCCAGTTTGGTTCAGGATGGTCGTGGCTGATGCGTGACGGCGGCGGAAAGCTCACTGTGCGAGGCCTACCCAATCAAGATTCGCCGCTCACCGACGGAATGCGTCCGGTGGTTGGCATCGACGTGTGGGAGCATGCGTACTATCTCAAATATCAAAATCGTCGCACTGAGTATCTCGACGCCGTCCTCGCGACGGTGAATTGGGATGCGGCTGCGATTGCGTACGCGTGACAGAAAACGTGGAACCACGTCGGCCGTTCACACCGGTACCAGTGACGATCACCGGACAGCACGTGCGCCTCGAACCATTAGGCGTGGAGCATCACGCCGGACTCCTGGCGGCCGGAAATTTTGCAGAACTCTGGCTGACGACGGTACAACCAGCGCTCGATTCCGCTCGCGCGGTCGCCGCGTACCTCGACGCAGCGGCGCGCTCGACCGCCGACGGCTCCGAAGTGCCGTTTGCCATTATCGAAACGCGTTCGAATACATTGGTGGGGTGTACGCGCTGGATGGACATCGCCCGCGCGCACGGTCGCTTAGAAATTGGCGGCACGTGGATTACCCCATCGCATCAACGCACTGTGGTAAACACCGAAGCCAAGTACTTACAACTCTCGCATCTCTTCGACACACTGGGCGCGCTTCGGGTGCAGCTGAAGACCGATGCACGCAACACACAGTCGCAGCGCGCGATGGAGCGCATCGGTGCGGTGCGTGAGGGCGTATTGCGCCGACACATGATCGTGCGAGACGGCTACGTGCGAGATTCGGTATACTACGGCATTACCGACGAGGATTGGCCGTACGTGCGACGAGTGTTGGAAATGAAAATGTTGAACGTTGTCCTGTCCCGGTAGATTGTCCAATTTCAGTTTGGACGCCAAGCGGTGTGGCACGACATGTGCACCGAATTCAGACCAGCTTGTCTTTGAGCCGATGCCCATTGTCATTTGGGTATCCACCGTTGATTCACAACCTGTTCTTACCATAGAGGCGTTATGCGCGGCATGTTGATCGCAGGAATCGTGATTCTGTTGGCCGGGGCCTTTGTGCTGTTTCGTGGGTTCTCGTTTACAAAGGACAAGACGGTGCTCGACATGGGTCCGCTCAAGGCGTCGGTCACTGAAGAGCGCGCGGTACCGACGTGGGTTGGCGGTGCTGGTGTCGCCATTGGCTTGGTCCTCATCGGTGTGGGCGCGACCAAATCTCGCGGCTAATCTCGGTCCACGGGTAGCGGATGCGTAAATGAAACGATTACCAGAGAAGACGAACTTGAGTCTGAGATCGCTCGTGTGGCGGTCAAGGATTTTATTTTTCACTGCGGCGCCATTCTTACTACTTGGCGTATCACGCGCGGTGTCTGCACAGGGTGGACCATCGTTGGTCGTGTTGGTGCGGCACGCGGAGAAGGCGGCGCAACCAGCGGCAGATCCACCGCTGACCGACGCCGGTACTGCGCGCGCGCTCGCGCTGGCGGATGCGGTCGCGCACTCCGCGCCAACGGCGATTATTGTCACCGCAACGAAACGCACTGCAGACACGGCAATCCCGAGCGCGACAAAATTTGGTGTGACGCCACTTGTAATTTCACTCGCGGGCGGTGGTGCCACGCACATCACGGCTGTCGCGGAGGCCGTCCGCCAACAGCGCGGCGTTGTACTGGTGATCGGACACAGCAACACGATACCAGCCGTGATAAAGGCGTTGGGAGGACCAACGTTGCCGGACATTTGCGACAATACTTACAATCTGCTTTTTATCTTGCAGCCAGCGAGAGATGGACATCCTGCGGCGTTGATCGTAAGTCAGTATGGGGCGGAGCACACTGTACCAAGTAGCAATACACCCATGAACGCTTGCACGTCGGCTATCGCCAAGTGACGACAACTCGGCCGTCGACGGAGACTACGCCATTGATGACGGCCGAGCGTTGGGTGGAGGTCGCTCGGATCGTTGGTGTTGGTGTTGTTGTGGGACTGTATCGCTTTGACGTAGTACCGTTGCCTGTGCTGCTCGCGGGTGTGGCCGTCGGTCTGTATCCGCTTGCCAAAATTGGCCTGCTGGATCTCATTCGCGAGCGCAAAATCGGCACGGAAGTTTTTGTGACCATCGCGACGTTGATTGCTATGCTTGGACGTGAGTACATCGCCGGCGCGGTGTTGATGGTCATCATTCTCATTGCGGAGTTTATCGCCGCGCTGAACACGGATCGTGCGCGCGCGTCTATCAAGGCACTCATCGGCAGCGTGCCACAAACCGCGCTTGTTCGTCGCGACGGTGCCGACGTGATGTTGCCACTCGCTGACGTTCGTGTTGCCGACATCGTCATCGTTCGCGCCGGCGAAAAGATTCCCGTTGACGGCATCGTGCGGGCGGGGGAAGCGTCAGTCAACCAAGCGCCGATCACCGGCGAGAGCATTCCGCAAGAAAAAGGCGCGGGCGCGACGGTCTTTGCGGGAACGGTCGTCGAGTTAGGCGCGCTGGACATTGAAACGCAGAAGGTAGGCGGCGACACGATGTTCGCGCGCATCGTTGCGCTTGTCGAGACGGCGGAAGATTCCCAAGCGCCAGTGCAAAAACTTGCCGATCGTGTCGCTGCGTGGCTCATTCCTGTCGTCTTGGTATTCTTGTTGGGCGTTTGGTATTTCACGCGTGATCTTCGTATGGTGATCACGCTTTTGATTTTTACGTCGCCGGCCGAACTTGGACTCGCAACACCGTTGGTGATGATTGCGGCGATTGCGCGCGCTGCTCGCGCGGGTATTCTGGTGAAAGGCGGCATTTATCTCGAGCAACTGGCGAAAGTCCGCATACTCGCCTTCGACAAGACCGGCACGCTCACGATGGGCAGACCGGCCGTTGTGCGCATTGAACGTTTCGGCGATACCAGCGAGAATGAGCTGCTGCGTTTTGCGGCGGCGGCGGAGCGACGGTCGAGTCATCCGCTGGCAAAAGCGGTGGTGGAGCGAGCGACAGCGGCCAATGTTGACGTGCCTGAGCCATCCACGTTTGAAGTCATTCGTGGTCGCGGCATACGTGCCGTCGTGGACGGTCACGTTATTCTGGCTGGTAACGCCGCGTATCTCACGGAGAGTGGAATTGCGCTTGCGTCGCGAGACGGCACAGATGATTTGACGGTGGTGTATATCGCCGCCGATCAGCGCGCGATTGGTGTGCTGCACTTGGCCGACCCCGTGCGCCCTGATGCGAAAGCGGCACTCGCGCGACTCAAGGCGAGTGGCATTCATCGCATCGTCATGCTGACGGGCGACAATGCAGCGACGGCGCGACGCGTTGGTGCAGAGTTAGGTGTCGACGAGATTATGGCGGACCTCCTTCCTGATGCGAAGGTCGACGCCATCAAGCGATTGCAAGCAGGAGGACACCTAGTGGCGATGATTGGCGACGGCATCAACGATGCGCCGGCGTTGGCGCAGGCGGACGTTGGTATCGCGATGGGAGTGGCCGGTACACAGGCAGCGATCGAAGCTGCGGATGTTGCGCTGATGACGGATGATATCAGCAAAATTGCGGATGCTCGCGAAATTGCGCGACGCGCCTATCGCACCATTCAACAAAATCTGTACGTGGGTGTTGGCGTTGTGCACGTGCTTGGGATTGTTGCTGCGTTGCTCCGATTTATCGGCCCAGTACAGGCAGCGATGATTCATCTCGGGCCCGACGTCTTGGTTTTTCTAAACTCGGTACGACTCATTCGGATGCGCTTGAAGAGCGAAGGCGCGAGCGGGGTGAGTATGCCGTGAGCGAACCAAAGTTTTCTGATCACTTTTCTGCAGTAGCGACGGGATACTCGACATTTCGACCGTCGTATCCGTCGGCCTTATTTGCTGCGCTGGCGGACGCCGCGCCGTCGCGCGCACTCGCGTGGGATTGCGGCTGTGGCACCGGCCAAGCCAGTGTTGCGCTGGGTTCATATTTCGAGCAGGTCGTCGCAACCGACGCAAGCGCTGCGCAGATTGCGCACGCGACACCGGATGCCCGTGTGACCTACGGTGTTGCGCCGGCCGAGCAGAGTGATCTCGCGAATGCGAGCGTGGCGCTTATTACGGTGGCGCAAGCGCTGCACTGGTTTGACGTGGATGCATTTCACGTGGAAGCGTCGCGTGTGCTTATGCCGAATGGTGTTATCGCCGAATGGAGTTATGCGTTACTCGAATTTCCGTTGGTGCCGGTGCTGACGCAGTTGATGAACGACTTCGATCGCACGATGGGCGAGTGGTGGCCCAAAGAGCGCGCGTTTGTTGATCGGCACTATCGTGATCTTGCCTTTCCGTTTGCGGTAATTGATATCGGCACGTTCGCGATGAACGCAGCGTGGTCGGTCGAACAACTGCTTGGGTATGTTGAGACGTGGTCGGCCGTGTCGCGCTGTCGTGCATCGACGGGGCACGATCCGTTGGTCGCATTGACGGCGGCGCTGCGCGAGACGTGGGGAGAGCAAACAACGCAGCAGCTGGTGTGGCCGCTGACATTGCGTGTGGGGCGCCTGATAACGACTGTGTAACGCCTTGGTATACGCGGTTCATAGAGCGATGGAGATACGCTGATGCCGAGTTGCAACCCACAGCGGAGCGCGTGAAAGCGTCACTGGCGAATCCGGGCACATCCTGACGCGTGGTGTCTCACGTTTCAAATCCTTGCGCGTTGCCAAGGATGGTCGTATGATTTCAAATCACCCGAACAAAAGCCAAAGCTGTTGCTGCACTAACTTTCCCCACCCTCGAGACCTCGATGTCCACCACAGAAGCGCCCACACTTGTCATTTCGCCGTCGCAGTTCCTCGCGCACTGGCAGGCCCACCGTCGGTTAACGCGTCGCGCGATCGTCGCCTTTCCTGACGATCAGCTCTTCACCTTTTCGGTGAGTGGGATGCGCACGTTTGGCGCACTCGCGAATGAAATGTTAGGCATGGCCGTGTCCACCGTGAACGGTGTGATCACCAACAAATGGGATAGCTATGTGCCGTCGGCTGCTACAACCAAGGACGAGGTCCTCACGCAATGGGATGAAAGTACGCGACAACTCGACATACTCTTTCCGCAAATTCCCGCCGCTCGTTTTCAGGAAACGATGACCGCGTTTGGTCAGTGGACGATGCCGGGCTACGACCTACTGCTCTATATCGTGGATAACGAAATCCATCATCGTGGGCAGGGATATGTGTATTTGCGTGCGCTCGGCATCGAGCCGCCGCCGTTCTACGACCGGAGCTGACACGGTCGCTAGAACGGGTAGTTCGCCTTCGAATTGACAGAGGCGTCTAACGCAGCATTCGCGTGTTCTCAAATCCAGTAACGGCAGCTGGCGTCATGCGCTTGGAAACACACTACCGCATCCCCGCCCCCGCCACCGGCACCGCGTACGACCACGGCTGTTTCGGTAACGCACGTTTTCGCGGATACACTTCATCCAACGTATTCGCGTCGTACAAACGGCCGTTCACCATCACCATGCTCACCGTGTTGGTGTTGCGAATGTTGTCGAGCGGGTTTTTGTCGAGCACAATGATGTCCGCAAACTTACCCGCTTCGAGCGACCCAACTTCGGTGCCAAGTCCGATGGCTTCGGCGCCAACGATGGTGGCGGAACGCAACACGTCGTGCTGTGAGAGCCCGCCGGATTGCAGCAACCACATCTCCCAGTGCATGCCGAGTCCTTGCAACTGGCCGTGACTGCCGACGCCGATTTTCCCGCCGGCTTCGACAGTGTTTTTTACGTCGATCGCGTGTTGCCACATCGCATACTCTTCCTTCACGGCGAAACCGGCCGGGCCAGGTGCGTTGCCAGCGCCGCGCCGCCGAATTTTGGTGTCGAAGTCAACGGGGTGTGTGAAGTGACGCAGTTTTGCATCGTCCATGAGATTTTCTGATTGGTAGAACCAGCCTTCACCAAAAGGTCCACCATACTCCACGATGAGCGTGGGTGAATTTGTCACCCCTGTTTCTTTGTACCACTGAAACACATCGTTGTACTTCGGTGTGATCGGCAACGTGTGCTCGATGCCCGGATATCCATCGATGCCGTGCGTGAGATTGAGTTTCATATCCAAGCCACCTTCCGTGGTTGGCATGATGCTCAGCTCCTTCGCCGCCATGATGATCCACTGCCGCTGCTGACGATTGCCACTCATGTACATCTTGAGTGTTTTCGTGTCGTAGTAGGTTGCGTAGCGTTGTAAGATTTCACGCGCATGCGCTAAGTCCCGCACGGGCTCCGACGAGAAGACGCCTGGGCCCGTCGTGTAAATGCGCGGACCAATCATGTCACCCATTTCGACATGATCGGTATACGAGAGAAAGTCGGTGGTCGACGTTTGCGGGTCACGCGTGGTTGTGGTGCCATACGCGAGCGTCGCGAGATACTGCCACGTTTGTGTGTTGTGGATCTGTGGCGTGAGCCACTGTGGGTGATAGTGTGTGTCGACAAAGCCCGGCATAATGGTCTTGCCGGTGATGTCAAAAATTTGAGCACCTTCAGGAATGGTTACGGTGCCGCGCGCCCCAACAGCGACGATGCGACTATCGCGCACCACGACGTCGGCGTTCTCAATAATTTCCTTGCCCTTCATCGTCAGTGCACGTCCACCACGAAACACCGCGACGCCCTTTGGCAAATCGCGTGCGGCGTTCAACGCAATACGCACTTCAGCGGGTGTATATCCAGGCGTCTTCTTAGTGGTGTCCGCTTTGGCAATTGAATCCGAGCGCGTGATGCTGTCCTTTACCGACTTCGTGGTGTCGGCGCGTAGCAACGCTTTGGCTTTGCCATCGACCTTCAACGAATCGTCGACGAGCTTCGCTTTGTTGAGATCGTACGTCCACATCGCGTTCCCCAATGCCCACATAATTTTGCGACCGTCATTCGTCCACGTGGGAAATTCACCGCCGATGGTGTTGAGCTTCTTCACGGGCACGGACGCTGCAGCAGGTGCGGCGACGTTTACCGTTGGTGCCGTGCTCCCAATTTGCGCGACGGTAATGGTGTATAAATCCATGCCCACCATTGCCAGCGCTTGATCACCCTTCGGTGCCATCAGCACGAGTCCTGCGGGTGGAGCTTGCGGCGCGGGCTCAAGATTGTGGCCCAAGTGCGTACCAAATCCGAGTCCGCCGAAGCTATTGCCACTCCCAATGTCCGCACCAACCGGACGCGCGCCGCGACCACCGATGTATTGCAGTGCACCACGCGCAATGAGCGCCGCATCGAGACCAATCGGCGCATCGCTGTCGCCGTCTGATCCATTCGCGCCCGGCGGTAAAGGACCGGTGACGCGCAGATGTGTTTTCAAATCGGTCCCATCCCAACGAAATGACTGCAACCCCGCGCCGCCGTACGCGAAAATGCGCGTTGTGTCCTGCGTGAAGTGGGGCGAGCCCATGCCACCGGTTGGCATGATCGCGGTGACGTTACCACCGTTCGCATTTACCCACACAAACTCTGCAGCCGCGGGACCGAAGAACGCCGCGCCTGCCTCTTGCATTTCGCGGGCGGCTGCACGTAACGCCACAATGCGATTGGTGGCCGACCATGCAAGATCGGTATACAGTCCGCCGCTCGCGAGCGAACGTGTGCTCCAATTGCCCTTCGCATCTTGCGTCGCGCGCACGATGCCACCACCGCGCGCATCGTGCCACGTCACATAGGCGAGCGACTTTCCATCAGGCGACCAGACTGGATTAAACTCGCCGATGTCCGTCGTGGACACGCGCGTCGGCGTGCCATTCGGCAGGGTCATCACGTGAATGCGACCGAGCGACGAGAACGCTACGAGTTTACCGTCTGGCGACGGAGCAATGTCGCGAATCTGTCGTGCCTTGAACGTGGACGCCGTATCAACCTTGTATGCGAACTTCACTTCGGGACCCATCTCCAACTTTACTTCCGCTTCGAAGGGAATTTTTACAGGAGCTGTTTTGTCGACCGGCACGCGCCAAATCTCACCGCCATACGTCACCACAATGGCTTTCGAATCGGGCGTAAACGAATAGCCCGGATACGCATCCATTGACGCGCGCGATTCCATGTCGTCGCGCTGTACGGGGAACGCAAGCCAGTCTTCTTGTTGTGTGTTGAGATCGCGAATACGCAAACCAGTTTTCGTCTCGAAGCGCGTGCCGTACACGAGATACTTTCCGTCCGGTGACAACGCCGGACGAAATCCCGATCCGAAGCGCGTGGACATCTGCGACGCACGACCCGATTCCTTATCCCACACATAGAGCTGATACTGCGCGCCGATGCTGTTGTACTGCCAATCGCCGTTGCGCGCGGCAAACCACAAAAAGCGTGGATCTTTGCCAAACGCCGCACCAACCATTTTGAGTGACGCGGGCACTGCGGGTGTGGTGGTGAGTGGCAATCCGTTACCACCGTCCACGTGGTATTGCCATAATTTCGCCGTCCCACCTAAACCGCCGGAGCGTGAGGCCACCACATACTGTCCGTCGGGCGTCCATTCGGGCGACACATACATGTTGTTGTTGCCCTTCGTGAGCTGCGTGGTGTCCTTCTTGTCGACGGACATGATCCACACGTTTTCGCCGCCTGAGCGATCCGAAATGAACGCGATTTTCCGACCGTCCGGTGAAAACCTTGGCTGCGCGTCGTACGCCATGCCGCTGGTGAGGCGCGCGGCCTTTCCGCCGGTGATGGGCATCGTATAGAGGTCACCCAAGAGGTCGAACACGATGGTTTGGCCATCGGGCGAGACGTCGAGTGACATCCACGTGCCTTTTGTCGTGGTAAACGTCGCGGTCCTCGCGGTTTTGAGCGGCAAGGTCACGGCTGGCGTCGCGGCCGGTGTTTGTGCGGTCGCCACGTTTGGCCACAGGGCGCCGACGCACGCCGAGATAACCGTGAAGACGGACAGTAAAGATTTCATTCGAGAGCCAGCTGGATGTGAGCGGTGAGGCGCGAGAGAATAATGATGTTTTCACGCGCGAACACAATGCAGAAAAGCTCGGCGCACAAAATATCGTCAAGCGCCAAGTCGGCTGGTACATTCGTTGGCATGACTGCGATCGAGCTCACCACGGCAATTCCCATCGGCATTGTCACCATTTCGGATCGCGCGAGCGCTGGCGTGTACGAGGATCGATCCGGGCGCGCGATTGAAGAGGTCTTGGGCCGGTGGATCGCCTCGACTTGGCGTTCCGAGTACCGTTTAGTGCCGGACGAGCAACCGCACATTGAAGCTGCGTTGCGTGCGTTGGCGGATGACATACGCTGCCCGTTGATTGTGACGACCGGCGGTACAGGACCGGCGCCGCGCGACGTGACGCCCGAGGCGACACGCGCTGTGATTGAACGCGAGCTGCCTGGATTTGGCGAGCAAATGCGCGCGGTCTCGCAACGGTCGGTACCGACGGCGATTTTGTCGCGTCAGCTAGCCGGCACGCGCGGCACGTCGCTGATTATCAACTTGCCAGGCAAACCGGCGGCGATTGAAGAGTGCCTCGCCGCGGTGTTCGCCGCGATTCCATATTGCATTGCGTTGATCGGCGGACCGCGCCTCGTTACTACCGCGGCGGCGCCAACCGGTAGTTCGCCTGCCCCCGTTCGTCCCCTTGGAGTCTGACCGATGCCCTTGTCGCCCGAGTTGCTGAAGATCCTAGTGTGTCCCAAGTGTCGGGGGCCGCTCGAATATCACGTTGACCCGGTAGAAGTTTTACTCTGCCGAGCGTGTGCGTTGGTGTATGCAGTGCAAGATGGTATTCCGGTCATGCTCATTGACCAAGCGCGCCTGCTCGACGACGTGGAATTCCCAGTCGCGTGACGCCACGTGAATGGATCAGCGACGTCGCGCTCGACGGTTTCGAAATGACGACGCTGCCATTAACGCCTGACGACGATGGCGTGCTGGTCGCGACATTGGTGCGACACGTGCGAACGCGCTCAACGCGTCGCGCGGTGTTGTATGTGCACGGATTTGTCGACTACTTCTTTCAATCGCATGTGGCGGCGGCGTTTGCCGCGCGCGGATGGGATTTCTACGCGTTGGATTTGCGTCGGTATGGTCGCTCGTTGCGCGCAGACAATCGACCAAACTACTGCACCAATCTCGCGCAGTACGATACCGAACTCGCACAAGCGCTTGACATTATTCGACGCGAAGATGGGCATGACACGGTTGCGTTGTTCGGACATTCGACGGGCGGCTTGATCGCCTCGTGGTACGTGCATCGCCACGGCGAAAAGAGCGGCGTAAACGCATTGTTGTTGAATAGTCCATTCTTTGAATTTGCTGTGCCGACGCCTCGCCGTTACCTCCTGCCGCTGGTGACGGCGCTTGGAGCGGTGTTTCCGACGATTGCTGACCCGCAGGCTGTTTCCGCGCGCTACGGTGAGACGTTGCTCGCGCAGTATCACGGGGAGTGGACCTACGATGTGCGATGGAAGCCACTGAACGGATTTCCCGCATACTTCGGATGGATGCGCGCGATTCGACGTGTGCAAGCCCAGGTGGCGCGCGGGCTCCGCGTCTCGTGTCCGGTGCTGCTGCAACACGCTGGGCGATCGATGTATTCGGGCGCCGCATGGGAAGAGACATACCAGAGCGCGGACATCGTGCTGAACATCGATCACATGACATCGCGCGGCCCGCGCCTTGGAAAGGACGTGACACTGCAGGCATTTGCGGATGGCATACACGATCTCTTTTTGTCCCGTGAACCGGTACGCACGCGCGCGATCGATGCGGCGATTGCGTGGTTAGAGAGTCGGATCGCGTCAACCACTACTGCGGTGGGGCCGTTGCGATGAGCGACGCACTGCTGGAGGTGCGTGATACCATCCATCGGCTACTCCTGCGAGATTTACGCGCCATGCAACGTGAGATTGACGCATATGTCGATGACGAGACGTTGTGGCGCGTCGTTCCCGGTATCAGCAATCCGGGTGGCACGCACGCGCTGCACATCGCGGGCAACCTCCGGTATTTCTTAGGTACTGTGTTGACCGACGGCGGCTACGTGCGCGATCGTGAGCATGAATTTTCAACGCGCGGCCAATCGCGCGCCGATGTGTCAACGGAAATCTTGCGAACAATGCAGCAAGTGACGCAAACGCTTTCTACAATAAATGCAGCGCAGCTTGAAGCACCATATCCCATCAAAATATTGGACGTGCAGCTTCGTACGGACGCGTTCCTGATGCATCTCGCGGTGCATCTTGGTTATCATCTCGGGCAACTCGACTATCACCGACGCATCGTATCTGGAGATCCGACCACTGTGAATACCATGGGCACGATGGCACTCATTGCGCACTTGCCGAGTGCGTCGGCGTTGAGCGTGACACCATGAGTGACGAACTGCGGGATGCAACGCGTGTGGTGCGAGCCGGGTTGCCGCATGCCACGCCGGGTACGCCGTACCTACCCGGACCCACGTTTGCAGCGCCGTTTCACGCGGCGGGTGATGTAGTGGATTCGCCGTACACGTACGGTCGTTTTCATAATCCGACGTGGACCAACTACGAACGTGCGTTAGAAGAGTTGGAAGGCGGACCAACGGTGCTCTTTCCGTCTGGTATGGCGGCAACCGCGGCGTTACTCGGTACCGTGCTCAAGGCGGGTCAGAAAATTGTCATGCCCGATGACTGTTACTACACCACACGCCTGATCACGACACAGTATTTCGCGACACATGGTATTGAAGTGGTGATGGCACCGACCGCGAACGACGCGCAACGCGCCCTGCTTGATGGTGCCGCTTTGTTGTGGCTCGAATCGCCAACCAATCCCGGACTTGATGTCTGCGACATTGCCGCACTTTCCGCCGCCGCACATGATGTGGGCGCATTAGTCGCGGTAGATAACACGACCGCCACCGTACTCGGGCAGCGACCGCTTGCACTCGGCGCTGACTTTGCCGTTGTGTCGGACACCAAAGCGATGACCGGTCACGCCGATGTCGTTCTCGGCCACGTTGCGGCGAAGGATGCGATGTGGGCGGACGCACTCCGCACTTGGCGTACGCGCATGGGTTCGATTCCTGGGCCGATGGAAGTGTGGCTCGCGCATCGTTCGTTGGGCACGCTTGACGTCCGTCTCTCGCGCCAGTGCGACAGTGCCATGCAGATGGCGACGTTTCTTTTGTCGCACGCGAAGGTGCGCAGTGTGCGTTATCCCGGACTACCAACCGACGCGTCGCACGCGACTGCCGCGAAGCAGATGACGCGCTTTGGGCCCGTGATCAGTTTCGAGCTTGACGGTCGCGCCGAAGTGGAACGGTTTTTTGCAGCGGCAACGTTGGTGCACGAAGCGACAAGTTTTGGTGGTATTCACACGAGCGCGGAACGTCGTGCGCGTTGGAGTGCCGACGCGGTATCCGAAGGATTCGTGCGCCTCAGCATTGGGCTTGAGGATGTGCGTGATTTGCTCAACGATTTTGCAACGGCGCTCGCCGCCGTATGAGGATAACGTCCGATGAATGACGGGATGGATCGTCGTAATTTTGTTGGGACATCGTTGGCGGCAGGGGCCGCAATGTTGATCACGCCCACTGCTGCTGCACGTGCCGACGGTGCGTTACGGACGGAAGATGACGTTGTGCCAACGAAGTTTGCTTTCGCCGAAGTGTCGGTGTCGGAGTTACAGGCGCGTATGACGAAGGGTACGCTCACGTCACATGCACTCACCGCGGCGTATCTTGCGCGCATTGCGGCTATTGATGCGAGTGGTCCGTCCTTGCATGCGGTGATTGAGCGCAATCCAGACGCGCTGGCCATTGCGGACGCAATGGATGCCGAACGCAAGCAAGGCAAAGTGCGTGGACCGCTCCATGGCATTCCGGTATTGATCAAGGACAACATCGATAGTGCCGACAAGATGGCGACGTCTGCGGGTTCGATGGCGTTGGCCGGTTCATCGGCGCCGCGTGACGCGTTTATTTTGGAGAAGTTGCGCGCGGCTGGCGCGGTGTTGCTGGGAAAAACCAATTTGAGTGAGTGGGCGAATTTTCGTTCGACGCGTTCCACGAGTGGCTGGAGTGGTCGCGGCGGTCAGACGCGCAATCCCTACGTGCTGGATCGCAACCCGTGTGGATCGAGTTCCGGCACCGGGTCGGCGATCTCCGCCAATCTTGCAGCGGTTGGCATTGGTACGGAGACGGATGGTTCGATCATTTGCCCGTCGTCAATTTGCGGGTTGGTGGGAATCAAGCCCACCGTTGGGTTATTGAGTCGGAGCGGCATTATTCCGATCTCCGTGTCGCAGGATACTGCTGGGCCGATGGCACGTACGGTTGCCGATGCGGCGGTGTTGCTGGGTGTGCTGACTGGTGTTGATTCGCGTGATGCAGCGACGACGGCAAGCAATGGCAAGTCGAAGACCGACTATACGCAATTTCTTGATGCGAAGGCGTTGAAGGGCGCGCGCATTGGTGTCGCGCGCAACATGGCCGGATTTCATCCGCAGGTAGATGCCACGTTTGAGGCGGCCATTGCGGCGCTGCGTACTGCTGGCGCCATTATTGTCGACCCGGCAAACGTGCCAACCGTGGGCAAGTACGACGAAGCCGAGGCCGAAGTGTTGCAGTATGAGTTTAAGGATGGGGTGAACAAGTATCTCGCATCGCGTGGTGCGACATCGCGCATGAAAACGTTGGAAGACCTCATAGCGTTCAACAAAAGCAACGTCGCGCGTGAGATGCCATGGTTTGGGCAAGAGCAGTTTGTAAAGTCCCAAGCGAAGGGTCCGCTGAGTGATCAGAAGTACCTCGACGCGCTCGCGCTCTGTCGCAAACTGTCGCGCGCAGATGGCATCGATGCGGTGATGGCCAAGCATCAACTCGATGCGATTGTCGCGCCGTCCAACGGACCATCATGGCCTACCGATTTGGTCAACGGCGATCACTACGGCGGTGGAAACAGCAGTGTGGCCGCTGTTGCTGGATATCCCAGCATTACGGTGCCCATGGGCTTTACGGCCGAATTGCCGCTTGGGCTTTCGTTCATTGGCAGCGCGTGGAGCGAGCCAAAACTTATTGCTTTGGCATATGCGTACGAGCAAGCCACGCACGCGCGTCGCGAACCAAAGTTTTTGCCATCGGCGTCGTACGTGCGCGCATGAGTGACAATGCGGGACCGACAAACCCACGCCGTGGCGCACTGATCGCGCTGGCGGTCGCTGTTGTGCTTGGCGTAGGCACATGGTTTGGATTGTCGCTTGCAGCGGACAAAGGACTGGATCGCCTCGCACGCATCGATCGGCTGCGTGCGGGGTGCGACAGTGCGTGGAGTAGCAGTCGTACGCGCGCGGATTCACTGCGCGTGAATACGCGAGCGCTCTCCGACACGATTGACCCGCGATCAAATGCCGCGCTGAAAGTGTGCGGCAGTTTGCGGTTAAACACTGAAGCGAAGCGGCTGCCCAACCCGCGGGAAATGTCGGGCGAACCCATGCCACGAGGGCTGCGCTAATGCGACGAGCTTCGCTCATTGTTGTTGGACTCGTCGTGGTTGCGGCGTATTTTCTCGCTCCCATTGTAGTGGATGGGCGTATGAACACGGTAAGTGCGACGCCGTTGCCGACTGTTTCTCCAGAAGCGAAATTGTTGCACAAAAGTTTATTCGTCGCTGACCTGCACGCTGACGAATTGTTGTGGGGGCGCGACCCACTCGTGCATGCGAATCGTGGACACGTTGATATTCCGCGTTTGCAAGAGGGCAATGTGGCATTGCAAGTGTTTTCCGTAGTGACGAAAACACCACGCGGCATGAACTACGATCACAATACGGGGGAGACGGACAACATTCTTTTGCTCGCGCTCCTGCAACGTTGGCCCGTTGCCACATGGCGCAGCTTACGTGCGCGCGCCGTGTATCAAGCGCAGCAATTGTATGACGCCGCCGCGCGATCCAATGGTTCGTTCACGGTCATCACTACGCAAAAGCAATTCACCGACTTTGTCACGCGTCGAGCGACTAACCCTTCACTTGTTGGTGGTGTACTGGCCATTGAAGGTTTGCACGCATTGGATGGTAAACTTGAAAGCGTCGACACGCTGTTCGCGGCCGGTTTCCGGATGATGGGGCTCACGCACTTTTTTGACAACGAAGTCGCGGCAAGTGCCCACGGTGTCACGCACGCGGGCATCACGCCATTTGGTCGCACGGTGTTGCAGCGCATGAATGCTCTGGGCATGATTGTTGACTTGGCGCACGCATCTCCGCAAACAGTGGAAGAAGCCCTCACGCTCTATCCCGGACCAATTGTTGTTTCGCATACCGGTGTGGTCGGAACGTGTCCCGGTCCACGCAACTTGACCGACGAACAGCTGCAGAAAATCGCCGCGCACGGTGGCGTGATTGGTATCGGCTATTGGGATGCAGCGACCTGCACGGTGGGTGTCGATGCGGTGGTGCGCGCCATCATGTACGCCGCAAAAATTGCAGGCGCCGACCACGTGGCGCTTGGGTCTGATTTTGATGGTGCTACGCATGAACCGTTTGACACCAGTCATCTCGATGTCATCACCGATGGCCTATTGAAGGCGGGTATGTCCGCCGATGACGTGCGAAAAGTCATGGGAGGCAACGTCGGCGCGTTCTTGGCCGCATCGCTGCCGATCGGCGGGACATGACATCAGTCACCACGCCATCTCCCTCGCAGCAAAGTGCCATCGAAGCGAACCCGCATGCGCTGCTCGTGCTCGCGGGTCCGGGCGCTGGTAAAACATATTGTCTTACAGAACGCATTCGCTTTCTCATTGAGCACCATCAATTTGATCCCGCACGTATTTGCGCATTCACATTCACCAACAAGGCCGCTGGTGAGATAGCGCACCGACTCACCGCCCGCTTAGGGACGGCCGCCGCGCACATCACACGCGGCACACTCCACGCATTTTGCGCGGAATTATTGCGCGAGTTTGGCACGTATGTCGGGCTCGATCCTGGTTTTGGCATTGCCGACGAAGAGTATCAGCTGAGCGCGCTGCGTCGTATTGAAGGTCCGCGCAAATGGCATCGTAGCACGCTCACGCGCTTTTCGGCGTATCGATTTCGCGGCGACTCCATGTTCGCCAATGACATGAAGCTATTTGCGGAGTACGAGCGTTTTTTAGGCGATCGTAACATCGTCGACTTCGACACACTGGTGATCAAGGCAGTTGAACTGCTGGAGACGTCAAACGCTGCGGCTACTATCCGCGCTCGTTTTGATGTAGTGCTCGTCGACGAGTTTCAGGACTTGAATCCGTTGCAGTATCGCGTCGTGCGGGCCCTCGCTCACGAACATCGTCACGTGTTTGCCGTGGGAGACGATGATCAGTCCATCTACTCATGGGCGGGTGCCGACCCTACGGTGTTTATAACGTTCGTGAATGATTTTGGTGTCTCCGCCAAAATCGAACTTGAGGAGAATCGACGTTGTCCGCAGGATGTGTTTGCTGTTGCACGACAGTTGGTGATGGTCAACACGCCACTTTTCGCCAACCGCATACCAGCTCGCGCCGATCGCGCCTCCGCGTTTCCAGTACAGGCGCTACGCTTCGCGACGGACGATGACGAGGCCACGTGGATCATTGAGGACATTCGCCGAGACCGTGCGCAATATGGGCATGCGTGGGGTGACGTCGCGTTGTTGTACCGCGCGCATGCGATCGGCTATCGTCTTGAAGCTGCGTGCCTGAACGCCGGTGTACCATGTCTGCTTGCAAAAGGGCGTGCGCTTGCAGACGACAAAGTTGTGCGGTATGTGATTGCCGCCGCGCGCGTCATCGCATCACCGCAGGACGATCTCTTTCGCAACGCATTTTTCCGTGAACTATTGCCACGTGCACTCTTTGACGAAGCGATGGCGAAGGCGGAGGAGAGCGGAACAGTACTTGGCAAGCAACTCGGTCGCATGGCTGCGCAGCTTCCGCGCGCCGACGAAAGCGGTCGACAAATTCGTCGCGCGCTCGCTGATTCGCGTAACCTTGAGGCGATTGGTCAGCAGCAGGATTCGTTAACGACACTCGTGCAGGATTTGTTGTCGCGTAAAGTGGGCGCGACTCGTTTGGTCTTGGACGATCACCACGACGAGATCACCGATCCGGCTACGCTTCCCGATGTCGTGGCGCTGGCTGCTGTCCTGCGAGACGCACGTACGCGTCGCGCCGAGTTTTGGATTCCACCGCTGGGCGGTGTGGAAATTCCGTTGGCGGCTATGTTGGCCGAAGTTGGCATTAACGTGGTGCGGGGGGTCGAGCCGCCTCACGTGAATGCGCTGCGACTAGTGCCGGAGTCAATCACCTCTGTTGACTTGCCACTCGGCGTGTTTAAAGCGGCGCAACTTCTTGAAATGAGTGCGTCCGCCGAAGCGTTTACCAACTTTACGGCCGTTGACCTCGAAACCACTGACAACGACACAAGTCTTGCGGAAATAGTCGAAATTGCAGCAGTACGCGTGCGCGATGGAAAAGTCGTCGCGGAGTTCGCGCGCTTGGTGAAGCCGCGGACCGCGATCGCGCCTGGTGCGACGGCAACGCACGGTATTGATGCCGCGGAGTTGGCGGACAAGCCGTACTTCGAAGATGTGTGGACCGAGTTCCGCGATTTTCTCGGCGACGACATCGTGGTGGCGCATAATGGCTACGATTTCGATTTTCAGATTTTGAGCCGGATGGCCAAAGAGCACGGACAATTGTTTGACGTCACCACGTTTGACACGTTGCCGTTAGCCCGAGACCTGTTTCCGACCAGTCGCAAACTCGTTGATCTGGCACGACGTTTTGGTGTGTCAACAGGGCAATCGCATCGTGCGCTCGATGACACACGTGCCTTGGCGCATGTGACGTTGGCGCTTGGACGCGCGAAAGTAGAACGCGCACGCAAAACCGCGCTCAGTGACCAGCTTGGACATGTGGGTGTCGCGCTCGCACTCTCCGACGCGGAGTCGCTCAACACCGAGGGCGTGTTATTTCAAAAATTGACCCGCGTGTCTGCTTTAGGTCGATACAGTGGCGCAATTGACTGGTACCAGAAAACGCGCGGAGACGATGACGCATTGCCAACGGTCGAGGCCTTGATTGAACGACTTGGCGGTGTCGCACTCATGGAAAAGATTCGGACTGCAAAATCGGCCGATGATCGTTATCCCGAAGCCATGCTGCGATTGCGCAGACTGATCGCAGAGTTGCCGGATGCGTCATTTCACGACCAGCTTTCTGTATTTCTTGAGCGCGTTGTTCTTTCGAAATTTGACGGAGAGAAAAGTGCGAATGATCGCGTGAATCTGTTAACGCTGCATTCAACAAAGGGATTGGA
>JANYFO010000178.1 GCA_025362635.1 Gemmatimonadaceae bacterium
GCCAATCCATCCGGCAGCGTGACCTCCGCGCCCGCCAGCATGGCCTCCACACGCTCCGCCAACGCGATCGCATCCGCGCGCGAAAATCCCGACAGCACTGTGGTCATCATCGACGCCGAGGCCACCGCAATCGAACACCCAGTGCCAGTAAACGCGACATCCACCACGCGGTCATCAACAACGCGCACCATTATCCGCATGGCGTCACCGCACAACGGATTCTTTCGCGACGCACTACCCGTTGCACCAACAATCTCTCGGCGATTTTTTGGCGCACGATAATGGGCGAGTAACGTGTCCTGATACATCGCCGACATATCGGCCGAACTACGTACGCGACTACCTCCGCCCACTACGCACTCGCAAAGAGTGACTGCGCAGCGACCAACGCCGTCACGAGTGCATCAGCGTCCGACGGCTCGCTGTACACGTAAAACGATGCCCGCGCCGTAGCACTCACACCCAATCGACGCATCAGCGGCTGCGCGCAATGGTGCCCTGCGCGCACGCACACCCCGTGTTGATCGAGAATGGTGGCCAAGTCGTGCGGATGCACATCCATGAGCGAAAAACTGATCACGCCGCTGCGACGCGAGGGCGGTGGACCGTACACCGTACACTCAGGCAACGCACGCAGCCGCGCTTCGGTGCGTTCAAGCAGTGCCACTTCGTGGGCGCGCACTTTTGTCATGTCGAGCGCCGCGAGATACCGCACGGCCGCACCAAGACCGACCGCGTCAGCGGCATTGGGCGTACCCGCCTCAAGTTTGTGCGGCAACACATTCCACGTGCTGTCAAAATCGTGCACCCACTCAATCATATCGCCACCAAACTGATAGGGTGGCATCGCCTCAAGCAGCGCACGCTTTCCAATCAGGCCGCCAATACCCATTGGGCCCAACATTTTGTGCCCGCTAAACGCGTAGAAGTCGATGTCGAGTGCATCGAACGCGACCGGTAAGTGCGGCGCACCCTGCGCACCGTCCACAAAAATCACAGCGGGCGAATGTGCGCGCACCATGCGAACCACTTCATCCAGCGGCGTAATGGCGCCCACCGCATTCGACACGTGCGTGATGGCCACCAACTTGGTGCGCGGGCCAACCACGTCGCGCAGTTGATCAAGATCGATCTCCTGCAGTTCCGTGAGTTCAACAATGCGTAACGTGGCGCCCGTAGACAACGCGAGCTGCTGCCACGGCACAAAGTTGGCGTGGTGCTCCAACGCGGTCACGACAATTTCGTCACCGGCCCGCACATTCGCGTGTCCCCACGATGAGGCCACAACATTCACGGACTCCGTGGTGCCGCGCGTGAAAATGAGACAATCCGTATCGCGCACACCGAGAAACCGCGCAATATCTACTCGAGCCTGATGGTAAATGTCGGTCGCCGTTGCACTCAACGCATACGCACCACGATGCGGATTCGCGTTGGCGGTTTCGTAAAAATCACGCACAGCATCCAACACAACTTTCGGCTTCTGCGACGTAGCCGCAGAGTCGAGATAGTGCAGTGCTGGATTCCGCACGAGCAGCGGAAAATCCGAACGCGGGGCGAGCGAACTCATACCTACTCCGTGCTATAAAAAGTAAAGTCGACCGAACTCACGCCGCACCCGCACGACGCGGACCCACAAACACCTCACCCCCAACCAGTCGCACCGAATACGTCACCAGGGGTTCGGTCGCTGGCCCCATCACCACAGCACCGGTTCGCACATCAAACCGCGCACCATGCCACGGACACTCGAGAATGCATGCGTCCACGATGTCACCACTCGAGAGCGCAAAATCACGATGCGGACATCGGTCCGCGACTGCATAAACGCGCTCTCCATCACGAATCAAACAGAGGCGCGTGCCGTCATTCAGCGTCACAGCAAGCGGAATACTTTCTTCCACATCGACGACTCGCGCCGCCCGCTGAAACGCCCCGCCGCTCACTCTGTGGTTACTGTTGCCGGACTGGTGGTGGCAATCGCTTCACTCGCTAACGCCGCCTTGAGCGTGTGCCACGCCAGCGACGCACACTTCACGCGCACCGGAAAGCGCGACACACCAGAGAAAACCACCAGTTGTCCAAGATCTTTCCCGCCGCCTACATCTCGGCCGAGCACGAGCGCATGAAACCGCTCAAACAATGCCTCGGCGTCGGTGCGCGTTTTGCCCTTAACCGCTGTGGTCATCAGCGATGCGGATGCTTTCGAAATCGCGCACCCATGACCCGAGAACTTCACATCGGTAATGAGATCGCCGTCCAAGTGCAGCGAGATGAGTACCTGGTCGCCACAGAGCGGATTCTTTCCCTCGGCGACACGGTTCGCGTCATCCGCCGCACCAAAATTGCGCGGCTTCCGATTGTGGTCGAGGATAACGGACTGATACAACTCTTGCAGGTCGGACATAGCACCCGTCAAATGAATGTTGCAAACGCAACACGTCGTTTAGGCCTTTTCGCCCGTAAACAACACGAGCGTCATGCGCTCTAACTCTTCCTTCACGCTCTCGTTCTCGATCGTTTCGATCACGTCAGCCGCAAACGCATACATCAACAACTGTTTCGCCAACACGGCACCAACGCCACGGCTCTTGAGATAAAACAATGACGTCTCGTCCATGCGACCCACCGTTGCGCCATGCGTGCACTTTACGTCGTCCGCATAAATCTCCAACTGCGGCTTCGTATCGATCTGCGCCTTCTCTGACAGTAGCAACGTGTTGTTCGTTTGCTTCCCGTCGGTTTTTTGCGCTTCTGGACGCACAAAAACTTTACCGTTGAACACCCCGTGCGACGACCCATCCAACAGCCCCTTATACATCTCTCGGCTAAAGCAATTGGGCGCCACATGTTCAACGCGCGTTTGATGGTCACCGTGTTGATGGCCATCGAGCATGTACAAACCGTTCAGTGTGGTGCCGCAGCCGTCACCTTCCAACACCGTGTACACGTTCGAACGTGATAACTGTGCGCCCGTCTGGAAGGTGAACTGCAAGAAATGGCTATCGCGACCCTGTCGCGCCTCAATAGTGCCCACGTGCGCCGCAGCGCGTGCTTCGCGTTGAATTCGTGTATGATGCAACGTGGCGCCATCCTCGACGTACACTTCTGTTACAGTGTTGGTGAAGTACGTCACGTTGTCCAGCGCGACGTAACTCTCGATGACACTCGCCTTGGCGTGACGTTCAATGACGATGACATGACGCGGATGCGACATCACACCCGCGCCAGCAGCGTTCGTGACGTGCAGGATGTGGACCGGAACATCAATGACCATTTCTTTGGCGACATGCACCAATGTGCCCTCACCGGCAAACGCCGCGTTCAGCGCCGTGAAGCCGTCACGATCGGCCGGCGCGGCCACACCCAAATGACGCTGCAACAGTTCGGGCTCATCGATACTCGCGCGCGCTAAGTCGAGCACGCGAATGCCCTCGGGCAACACCGACAGTGACGACAGCGACGGTGCATAACGTCCGTTCAAAAACACCACCATTGGCCACGCGCTATCAAACGTGAATGGCTCTAACACGGTGACATCGGACAGCGTGCCGACCGCGCGCGCTGTTGCCTCAACAAACGACGCGTCGGCAATGAATGAGACGTTCGTGTATTTCCACTCCTCGCCGCGCGTTGTAGGAAAGCCAAGTCGCGCAAATGCAGCTGCGCCTGCGGCCCGCAACGCTTTCAATGGCGCCGTCGACGATGCGGCCGACGCTGTGGCCTGCTCAAGAAACGCCGTACTCACGCGGCCTCCAACACCCAATCGTAGCCGCGTGCTTCAAGTTCAAGCGCGAGTGTCTTGTCGCCCGACTTGACGATGCGGCCACCGGCCAACACATGCACAAAATCCGGCACGATATAGTTAAGCAACCGCTGATAGTGCGTCACCACGATAGTTGCATTGGTGGGCTTCTTCAACGCGTTTACCCCGTTCGCGACAATGCGTAGCGCATCGATGTCGAGACCAGAGTCTGTTTCGTCGAGAATGGCAAGCGTGGGCTCAAGCACCGCCATCTGCAAAATCTCGTTTCGCTTTTTCTCACCGCCAGAAAAGCCAACATTCACCGAACGATTCATCATCGAAACGTCCATGTCGACCAACGCGAGCTTTTGTTCGACTAAGTCGAGAAATTCCATCGGATCGACTTCTTCGATGCCTTTCGCACGTCGGATTTCGTTGTAGGCCGCGCGCAAGAAATACGCGTTGGTCACACCGGGAATTTCGACCGGATATTGAAACGCGAGAAATACCCCTTGCTGGGCACGCACTTCCGGCGCGAGTTCGAGCAGATTCGCGCCGTTGTACAGCACCTCGCCGCCGGTAATCTCGTAGGCCGGATGCCCAGCCAATACTTGCGCGAGCGTGCTCTTGCCGGAGCC
>JANYFO010000191.1 GCA_025362635.1 Gemmatimonadaceae bacterium
AATTCCAGTAGCCCGTAATGCTTTGTGCGGTAAACAAAATTGCGGCCCCGGTTGCCGCTGGAGCATGCGTCCGGCGAGCCCAGGCTGGGGCGCTCGAACCGTTTTTGAAGAGTTGATCACCGCTAAAGTATGACACAGCAAAGAGCGGAATCATGGTCCAACTCAACGTCCGGTGAACCATGAGGCGCGTCTGATACGCGTCGCTGTACACCACCGCCTTCGTCCGAACTCGGCGCAGGGTATCCGATGGCGTGTCGAGCGTTGACAGCATGTAACGGACCCGGTCGTCACTGATAGCGCGCGGGAGCATTCGTGCAGAACGGGATAAGCCGACCCTTCGTGGCTGCTCGCCAGCCACGGCAACCGATCGCACGAGAATCGAATCTTGGGGCATGAGTGCGGGACGGCTCACATCGATACTGGCCGCCAAAGCGTTCCATGCAACGATGGCGGCAATCGCGCTAGTTGGCAGCATCATCAGCGGTCAGAGTTTAGGGAAAGCAGATTTGTTCGGACGACGTGTTGTCCTCACAATGTATTCCCGCGTTCCTTACCCGTGCTACACACGTATGATTGCCCGTACCCTAAGGGTAGACCACCGAACGGGCATGCAGTTGGCCTTTCAAGAACGCCCGTTCAGGCCCAACTCGTGCATGGTGTATCAGCGGTGTTGGTGCGATTATAGACCAGACCTCTTCATCAATTGGAGTGCCAAAAGCTGATGGGCGAGCAACCGTACCACGAGTTGGTGTGTGAATGGAGATAAGTTGGGTGCACATTCGACGCCCATTGTGGCTACGGGCTGCCCCCGTCGTCGCCGGGGCGCTGCTGCTTGCCAGTTTCGGAATGCCCGCGTGCCTTCACGCGCAGGGAATCGCGCGCTGTGATGCGAACAAGCGGGTTCGTACCGTTGCGTTTGCTGGTAGCCCACACTTTGCGGATGCGACCATGGCGAGCGCCATCGTCACGCATGGCGGTTCGTTTGCTGCACGGGTGTTGCACCTTCGCCGCTTGCCTTGCGTCGACACACTGGAAGTGCGGCGCGACGCGTTACGGATTGCGGTGCTACATCGGCAAGCTGGCTGGTTTTTAGCCTCCGTCACGCCGCGCTATATCCCGAACAAAAATGGTGTCGGAATTTTGTTTGATATCGTTCCGGGCGCGATAGCGATGCTTGATTCGGTGAGTATCGCAGGCCTTCCCCGGCCGCTGAATGGGCGTCCGCCGTTCGACGTCAGCCTGCGCGCGCTGAAGGGCCAGCGTTTTGATCGGGTGAAGACGGACAGCGTCGTTGAAGCCGTGGTTGCGCGATTACGCGATGCTGGTTACGCGCGCACGGGCCGGCCAGAAAATCGCATTGTCATCGACACCGCCACGGCGAAGGTCGCACTCTCGCTCGTATTTGCGCCCGGAAACCTTCTAACCATCGGCGCTATTCACGTATTAGTGGAAGGTGTTGATACGTCGCGCACACATGTCGACTCTGCAGGCGTAATGTCGCTGATTGGGCTGCGCGCCGGGAAACATTACAGCGCGTCGGGCAATGTCGATGCGCAACGGGATTTGTATCGGACGGATGCGTTTCGGCTCGTGTTGATTGATACCGTGTCCTTGGCAACTGCTGCGGCTCCAACGTCGGACTCTCTCATCGATTTGCGCATTTCGTTGGCGGAGGCACGCACGCGCAACGCACGCGTCGGCCTTGGCTGGGCGACGCAGGACTGCTTGCGCGTGCAAGGGCGCATTACCGATCGGAGTTTTCTTGGCGTGGGACGTCGCGTGGAAGTCAATGCGCGCGCGTCAAAAATCGGCGTCGGATCGCCCGTCGGTTTTGCGCCGGGATTGTGTTCGGGGCAGGTGCGCACCGATCAGTTCAGCCAGAAACTCAATTATTATCTTGGCACCACGCTTTCGAGTAGTCGACTCTTTGGCAAAGCCATTTCTCCCGTGGCCACCCTTTACACCGAGCGACGGAGCGAACCTGATCTGTATTTACGCGAAACCGCAATTGGCGCGCTCTTCGAATTGTCGACACAGGTAAATCGTCGCTTGGTTGGTACTGCGGGCCTCCAGTATGAGAACGGCAAGACTATCACGGATCCCGCCGTGTCGTGCACGCGCTTCGCGCAATGTCGTCCGGAGGATTACGTACTCTCGTTCTTTGGTCGTAGCATCGGCATCGTGAATTCTTCGCTCTCGTATGATCGGACGAATGACGCGGTGAATCCCACCGGCGGTGTGCGATCACGAGTTGAGTTGCGTGCCGGACAGACGTCTTCGCAGATCGTGTCGACCCTGCGCTTCTATCGTACCTCCGTTGAAGGCACGGCGTACGTCAAATTGCTGGGCGGCACGTTCGCAAGCCGACTGCATTTGTCTCGCGCGTTCGCCCCCGGCGCAGAGCTGGTTGATGGGTCACCCCTGATACCGCAGCAGGAACGACTCTTCGCGGGCGGACAAAATTCAGTGCGCGGGTATCAGCAGAATTTGCTCGGCGCGCTCGTGTACGTCGGCCGCGCGGGCAAGTATGCAGGGCCGGGTGCGGCGTTCGGGGTGCGACTCGGCTACGACGTGCTCCGCTGGCTCTCCGTCCAAGCGCACCTCATGGGCTCGAGCGCCGAGGCCACCTTGCCGGGTCCGAACGAAGGCCAGGCTTTCCAGACGCTCGTCTACGGTGGTGAGGCACACCTGCAGGCGCAGCTCCGCCGC
>JANYFO010000217.1 GCA_025362635.1 Gemmatimonadaceae bacterium
CTATGACGACCCCCGCCGAAATCGCGGACTGGCTTCGCGCCACCACGTTTCTTGAAGGTTTTGCTGACACGCATCTGTGGAAGCTTTCTCGCTGTGTCACACCGAAGGTCTTGGAACCCGACGAAACCATTTTTGTCGAAGGGCAACCGCGTGAGCGCTTTGCAATTCTGGTCAGCGGCGCCGTGGCCATTGAAAAGTCCTCAGATGGACGCAGCACACGCCTGGTGACGCTGGGCGCCGGTGAGGCAGTGGGCGAAGGACTCTTGCTCGACGAGTCGCCACACGGCACGACAGCGCGGGTCATCATGCCCGGTGTCGCTCTCATCCTCGCAAAAGCGCAGCTCGAAGAGATTACCCGTGAATCACCGCAACTTTATGCCGCCCTCGTCGCCCGCGCGGCGCGCGCGATTTCGCAGCGATTACGCCGAGCGGATGCAACATTAGTCGGCCGTGGACGCACGCTGGGCTTTGGCGGCCATCGAACCCGCCTCGAACATGATTTGTTGGGCGAGCGCGAGGTACCGTATGAAGCATTGTACGGCATTCAAACGCTGCGCGCCCTCGAAAATTTTCCGATTACGGGTATTCCCTTACGTGAATTCCCCGTGCTGCTCGAGTCGCTGGCCGCGGTAAAAGAAGCCGCGGCCGAAACCAACTTCGAGCTTGGTCTGCTGGCGCAACCAGAAGCTGACGCGATCATTCGCGCGGCGCGTGAAATCCGAGCAGGACGACATCACGAACATTTTCTTGTCGATGTGATACAAGGCGGTGCCGGCACATCGACCAACATGAATGCGAACGAAGTGATCGCAAATCGTGCGCTCGAGTTGTTGAATAAACCGCGCGGCGACTACGAATCGATCTCGCCAAATTCGCACGTCAATCTCAGTCAATCCACCAACGACGTCTACCCGACCGCCGTGCGAGTCGCGCTTCATCAAAGTTTAAGCGGCTTTAGCGTCGAACTCGCGCGACTTGCCGATGCATTTGGTGACAAGGGCACTGAGTTTAAATCCATGCTGAAGATGGGACGCACACAGATGCAGGACGCGGTGCCCATGACACTCGGTCAAGAGTTTACAGCATTCGCGAACACTCTGCGCGAAGACGTCGATCGTCTTGCCGAAGCGCAGTCGTTGATTCGCGAAATTAACCTTGGCGCCACTGCCATTGGCACAGGCTTAAACGCACCGCCGGGGTACGCCGCGTTGGTCGCACGCAAACTGGCGGTGTTGACGGGCGTGCCCGTGATTACCGCGCCAGATTTGGTTGAAGCCACCAGCGATACGGGCGCGTTTGTGCAGTTGTCGGGTGTGCTCAAGCGCACGTCGACCAAGCTCTCCAAAATTTGTAACGATCTGCGGCTTCTTTCGTCAGGACCGCGAGCGGGCTTTGGCGAGATTAATCTGCCGCCCATGCAACCGGGGTCGTCGATCATGCCGGGCAAAGTAAATCCCGTCATTCCCGAAGTGGTCAATCAGGTGTGCTTTGATGTCATCGGTGGCGACGTCACCGTGACCATGGCCGCTGAAGCCGGACAACTGCAGCTTAACGCGTTTGAACCAGTGATTGCCTATCGGTTATTGCGAAGCATCGACATGTTGCGGAATGCCTGCGTGGTGCTGCGCGAACGGTGCGTGACTGGCATCACCGCAAACGTGGATCGCATGCGCATGTTCGTGGAACACTCGATCGGTATCGTGACCGCACTCGTGCCGCGCCTCGGGTATGAAGTGTCAACGGAAATTGCGAAGGCCGCGCTGGAAAGTGGTCGCGGCGTGTTTGAGTTGGTGTTAGAGCGTGGATTGCTGACGCGTGCAGAGCTCGACGACATTCTGAATCCAGCGGCGATGACTGCGCCGCGTCCCGTTAGCTGAGGCTCGAACTATTTGATGGACACTCGCATCGCAGGATCACGCCATTGGTTCTCATCGCTCGCAGGCGTCAGCGCACTGCTCGTTGCGTTCACGGCATGCAGTGGCAAAAGCGATGGAGGTAATCCGCCGGCTACGGTAACGTTGTCGACCACGTCTGTCTCACTCTCGGCGGTTGGTGCAACACAAACCGTGGTGGCCGCTGTCAAAGACGCGAACGGTTCGACACTGAATAACACGGTGACGTGGACGAGCGACAACGTGAGCATCGCCACAGTCAGTGCGACGGGCAGCACGGCGACGATTACAGCAAAGGCCACAGGGTCGACCACCGTTCGCGCGCTCTCGGGTTCTGTTTCCAGTGCCGTGACCGTGCAAGTGCTTGGCGTGCGCGGCGTTCAAATCTCACCAAATGCTGCAGCCATTCGCGTCGGTGATGCACAGCCACTGACCGCGACTGTTGATGCAGACGCCGGACTCGCGAGCACGGTGGCGTGGACGTCGGAGAGTCCCGCGATTGTCGGCGTGAGCGCCGCTGGCGTGGTGACTGGCATCAGTGTTGGAAGTGCCATCGTCCGCGCCACGTCCACCGCCGATTCGCGTTTCAGCGCCACCGCGCAAATCACCGTGAGTGCGGCGCGGAGTCTCAGCATTGCGCCAAGTACGGCAACGATCGGCACCGGTCAATCGACCACGCTCGTTGCCACCGTGCAGATCGCCGCTGGATCGAGCACCGCGGTTACGTGGCGCACGGCCGCGTCGACCATCGCGTCGGTATCAGCAACGGGTGTCGTCACCGGCGTTGCGATTGGCACCACCACAATCACTGCGGTTTCTGTTGCGGATACGACGCTGCGTGGCAACGCCACGATTACGGTGCAACCGGTGGTGCGCGCGGTCGCGGTGACTCCGACAACGGCCGCGCTGTTCATTGCCGGCACCCAACAACTCACGGCCACTGTCTCAGCCGATGGGGGCCTCGCGCTCACCGTCAATTGGAGTTCGAGCAACGCGGCGATCGCCACCGTCAACGCGAGTGGTCTGGTCACGGCCATCGCACTCGGCAGCGCCACGATCACCGCCGCGTCGACCGCTGATTCGACACGACGCGCCTCAGCGACGATCATCATTGGCGCACGACCCATCTCCATCGCGATCGCCCAGCGTAGCATTGGCATTAACCCAGGCACCGCCACGCTACTCGTTGCGACGGTCACGGCAGATCCGGGGACAAACACAGCCGTCACATGGAGCTCCAGCGCGCCTAGTGTGGCCTCCGTCAGTGCAACGGGTCTCGTATCGGGCATCGTCGCGGGCAGCGCGCTCATTACGGCTGTGTCGCAAGCTGACATTACCAAGCGTGACACCGTGACCGTCTCGGTAGTGCCGCGATTGGCTACGACGTGGACGCCATCACGGCTCTCCGGTCCATTGTTCGAAGACGTGTTGTCCATCGTCAGCTTCGGGCCGACAAATGCGTTTGCAGTAAATCTTGTGGGTGATGTGTATCGTTGGAATGGCACGGCATGGGCGCTGAGTCTCGCAGGCGCGTTGGCGAACACGAAATTTTTGTCAGTCCAAGGCTCATCAATATTCAACGTATTTGCCGTCGGCACGGGCGGCGTGATTCAGCGCTACGACGGCACGACGTGGACAGCGATGACGTCGGGCACCACGCGCGATCTCGCATCGGTGTGGGTTGAGAGTGCAACGAGCGCGTTTGCCGTTGGCACCAACGGTACCGCCCTGCGACTTAACGGCTCCACATGGACCACCACAACATCCGGTGTCACGACGTCGTTAAATAGCGTCTGGTCGTCAGGCGGCGTTGCATATGCCGTGGGTGCCGGAGGCACCGTGCTTCGCTACAGTGGCACCACGTGGACACGGGCAACGGTGCCAACGGCCGAAACGCTGTACGGCGTGAGTGGAACGACAACATCCAACGTTGTGGTGGTAGGCACGCTAGGCACGGTAGTGCGCTTCGACGGTGCCACGTGGGCGCTGGTGAGCAGCAACGGTGTGAGCGGCGATCTCTTCGGCATCAGCGCGGGCACGGCGAACAATGGACGCATGTACATCGCCAGTGATGTTGGTTTGCTCCAGCTCGATGGTGCTGCGCTCACAGCGGTAACAACGCCGTATGCACCGCGCTTGTACGCAGTCTCCGTTGATGCGTCGAACGTAATTTATGCGAGTGGGCAACGCGGGAGTGTCTTGCGTAACGCCGTGGGCGCGTGGGAGACCAATAACTTGGTGCCCGATCTGCTGGACGTTTGGACAATAGATGCGAATAACGCATGGGTCGTGGGTGAGTTTGGATTTATTTTCCGATGGAATGGCACCGCGTGGACGCGACAAACCGCGCCAACAACTGTTGCGCTGAACACGGTGTGGGCACCAACCGCCAGCGATGCGTTTGCCGGTGGCGATGATGGCGTCATGCTCCGCTGGAACGGTACCACGTGGCAATCCATGACATTTCCATCGACGTCCAGCATCTTTTCATTGTGGGGCACAAGCAGCAACAATGTGTACGCCACAACGCAAGCCGGTGAAGTGATGCGTTTCAATGGCACGAGTTGGAGCTTGGCAACGTCCTCCGGATTTCCACTCTGGGCGGTGTATGGCGTGTCGGCAAATGAAGTGTACGTGGCTGGCGAAAATGGGACGTTGTTGCGCTTCAACGGCACCACGTGGACGCCACTTGCTCCGCCAACAACAGGAACATTGGCCGGACTGTGGACCAGTGGGAGTACAAATATTTTCGCCGTCGGCGCTGACGCACTCGGTCTAAGCGGTGTAGCGCTTGGCTTCAATGGTACGGTGTGGCAGCCGGCCGCACTCGGCACATCACGCGTGCTTACATCGGTGTGGGGGCCAAGTCTGTTCGATGTGTACATCACAGGTGATGCGGGTACACTGCTTCGCTTCAATGGAACGACATGGACTAGCGTTTCCACGGGTACGGCCGACTTACTATGGAGCGTGTCTGGAGCACCGAATGCATCCGGGGGCGGATTTGCCGTTGGGTATAACAGCACGATCATAAGCGGCAGTAACGGCGGGCAGCTCCGGCAAGCGCTGTCGGTTGGCGGTGTGAACAATCTTGAACCGTCGTCGATGGCGCAGCGCACGAGCCATTCGCGCGGTCCGGTGCCGGCAGGCGCTTCGCGACGGATGCGAAAAAGTCGGCACCGTTAGACGAGCACCGCATCACGATGCTAAACACAAAGGGCCGGACCGCTCAAAAGAGAGTCCGGCCCTTTGTGTAATCCGTTGTAGTGTCACCGTGTGAGCACAGAATCGTTCATCGGGATATGTGATACCTGCAATGAGATCGCCGCCCCTCGCACACAAACGTCTGGTAGGCAATAGACGTCGTCATGTGTGCTGCGCGCGATCGGGGAATCCTTTGACGGATAACTCCGAGCGCCGTTGACTCCTTCGACGACACGTCGTTTGAAAACGTCAGCGTGCCTGGAGGCTCCATGTTTCACTCGTTTCGTTCGCGGTCACACTACACACGCGCGGTCGTATCGCGCGCAGCAGCTGCTTTTTTGCTCGCGGCTTGCTCGTCCGCGTCCGACAACGTGAACGCGCCCAGCGCCGGTGCGCCGACGCGACTGGAGCTGAGCACGAATGGTGTAGCCCTCGCCAGTATTGGCGCAGCCGACAGCATCATCGCCACCCTGCGCGACGCCGCGGGCCATACCGTGCCGGCGTCCGCGGTACGTTGGACGAGTGATAACCCATTAGTCGCTCAGGTAAGCGCGTCAGGTGCAGTGGGTATCGTGACTGGGCGCGCCGCTGGTGTCACACGGATTCACGCCAGTGCTGGCTCGCTCGTGAAGGATGTTGACGTCCAAGTCCTTGGCGTGCGCGGTGTGTCATTGGTGCAGAGCGCCGTCGCTCTACGATCCGGTGATACGCAACCCCTCGGCGCATTGATCGACGCTGACGTCAATACGTCGATGAGTTTGTACTACACGTCACTAAACGCCTCGGTCGCAACCGTGAGCGCCAATGGTGTCGTCAGCGGTATCAGCGCTGGGACAACAGCGGTGCGCGTAAGTTCTGCCGCTGATCCACGCGTCTTTGCGACGGCGAATATTACGGTCAATCCGGCCCGTGCCGTGTCATTCGCGCCAGGTGGTTCGGCGATCACGTTGTGGGTGGGTGATGCTCGATCGCTTTCAGCGAACGTAGATGTCGATGCCAACGAATCCCACGACATTGTGTGGAGCAGTGAGAACATCGCCGTCGCGACGATCAGCGAGAGCGGCGTGATTACCGCCACGGGAATCGGCACCGCAATTATTCGGGCGAGTTCGGCGGCCGATCCACGTGCACGCGCTGAGTTGCTGCTTACCGTTCGCGCCGCCCGTACGGTGAGTGTGTCACCCGACACCGCGTCGCTTGTCGCTGGGGCACAGCAACAACTCGCCGCAACAGTGGTGATTGAGGATGGACTGAGCACGAAGGTGGTATGGAGCAGCAGCGATACGAGTGTTGCGACCGTCTCGGACGCTGGTATGGTCAGCGCCGTGGCAGCGGGTTCGACCACGATCACTGCCACATCAATTGCGGACGCCACACGCACCGGCACGGCGAGTGTGATCGTGAATAACCCAAGCGCGATTGGCGGCGCAGTGAGCGCGCAATCGCGACACGCCAAGTAGCGCGTTAGTCGCGCTCATTTATAGATGGTTTTGCTCGAAGTGCGCGGTGCGGCACGTATGGATGCGAACGTCGTGATGTAACGCACTTCAATACGAACACTCGGCAGGCAAGCTACGGAGAGGCCGACTTCCAAATGGAAGCCGGCCTCTCGCACGCGTAGCCCCGACGTTGTGGGCCATCGCCCGTTACACCGCTGGCAATCGAACCGGCGACGAAACGAAGCATGCTGGCCGCGTGACCAGCGCAGAACACGACCAAACGTCTTTCTCGCGAAGGGCAGGACACTGGGAGCCATACCCGTACACGGCGCCGAAGCACCGGCAGTCGTGCCTCAAATTTCCGCGTCATACTGCTGATCGTCGCTGTGCGTCGATCAACGAGGTTCCATGCTTCACGTGTTTCGCATCACTCGACCCTGGCTGCGTTCGGTAGTCGTTGCTCACGTCGTAGCGACGATGTGTCTCTCTTCGTGCGGTGGCGTGACCGACGTGACAACGCCTGGCGGTGCGAAGCCACCGAGTGGAAATACACCAGCGCTGATCGACTTACCAACGGCGCCAATCACGTTGAGTGGTATTGGGGTGACTGACACGATTACGGCGGTGATTCGCGATGCAACGGGTCGCGTAGTCGCAGCGACAACCGTCACGTGGAGTAGTGACAACGTGGCGATTGCCGAGGTGACGAGTAATGGTGCGACGGGGTACGTTGTGGCGCGTGCTCCTGGTGTCACGCGCGTTCGTGCGAGTGCCGGGACGGCGAGTTCGGTGGTCGACATCCGCGTTGCCGGTGTAACCGCGCTCAGCATCGTGCCCACCGCGCTGAATATTCGCGCCGGTGATTTATCGCCGATTCGTGCAACGGTACGGGGTGATGCCGGTGCGGCAACAACAGTGCAGTGGGCCACACTCAATCCATCGATCGCGCTCGTCGACGCGTCGGGCATCGTGACGGGTGTCGCTGTAGGTACCACCACCGTACTCGCTCGCGCCACGGCTGATCCGAGTGTAACGGCCACCGCGACTATTACCGTAATGCCGTCACGCACAGTCTCGCTCGCGCCGGGGCTTACGGCCCTCACGTTATGGGTGGGCGATGCAAAAACGATTCCCGCTGCAACAGATGTGGATTCGCTGCAAACGCGCGATCTCTTGTGGTCGAGTGAAAACATCGCGGTTGCAACAGTGAACGCGAGTGGTACGATCGTCGCTGCCGGTGTGGGCAGCACGATCATTCATGTCAGCTCGATTGCGGATCCGCGAGCAAAAGCTGAGCTGCTGCTCACCGTGCTACCCGCGCGCATCGTGACCGTGATGCCCGCCAACGTGAGTGTCGGTATTCAGCAGCAGTCGGTATTGCGCGCGAACGTCATCATCGAGAACGGCTTAAGCACTGTCGTCACCTGGAGCAGCAGTGATCCGACCGTTGCCACGATCTCGCCGTCGGGATTAGTAACAGGCGTATCGTTGGGTCAGGCCATGGTGACGGCGACATCGGTGGTGGATACGACACGACATGGCACAGCGATCGTGAGCGTTGCACCGTCGATTCGATCTGTCATCGTGACACCAAACGCACTGTCTACCGTCGCTGGCGCTGTTGATCAGCTGACGGCCGATGTCGCAACGGACGGACCGTTGCCACGCACCGTGACATGGCGTTCAAGCAATAGCGCGGTCGCATCAGTCTCGAGCAGCGGCGCGGTGACGTCGGTCGCGGTAGGTCAAGCGACAGTCACTGCAACGTCTACCGTCGACACCACGATGCGCGCAACCGCGCAGGTCACGGTGCAGGCGGCGCCCACAATATCGATTACGCCCGCCCAATTAAATCTTGCGCTCAGTGAAACTCGTTCGCTCACGGGACGAGTTACAGTTCCGACGGGCTTGAGCGCCGCCGTTATGTGGCGTTCGAGCAACTCGACAATCGTCTCCGTGAATTCAACGGGTGCGGTGACTGGCGAAAGCTTTGGTACGGCAACCATCACCTTAGTGTCGGTGGCGGATACCACCCGTCGTGCCACAGCGTCGGTCGTTGTTACGCCAACGGTGCGCTCCGTGGCCGTCACCCCAAGTACGGCGACTGGGTTTGTCGGACAGTCCGTGCTACTGACGGCGAGCGTTACGGCTGATGGATCGCTCCCACGCACGACAACGTGGCGAACGAGCGATCCTTTCGTTGCCACCGTGTCTGCGTCGGGTGCCGTCACACTTTTAAGTGCGGGCCAAGCAACAATCACTGCGGTCGCCAGCGCCGACACGACAAAACGCAGCACCTCAATAATTACTGCGGTCACGCCACTTGTTCGTTCGATCTCGTTGACGCCAACCGTTGCAGGTTTGTCTATCGGACAATCGCAGCAACTAAGCGCAGCCGTCATAGCCGACGGTGTGCTGCCAACCACGGTTACGATGCGCTCGAGCAATCCTACCGTCGCCACGGTCGCCGGCAATGGCGTCGTGACCGCGTTATCCGTGGGTAGCACAACGATCACCGCACTCGCCGTCGCTGACACGACCAAGCGTGCGACGGCAACGATTACGGTGACGCCGCGCGCTGTAGTTGTGAGCCTCGCGCCGCGACCCGTTGCCCTCACGATCAATCAGTCACAACAACTGACGGCAATCGTAACGGCAGATCCCGGCGTTGCGACGACGGTTACGTGGAGCTCCGCCGTTACCGGCACCGTCAGTGTAAGTAGTACGGGACTCGTGACCGGTATAGCGGCCGGAAGTTCACTGATATCCGCCATATCAGTGGCTGATCCGACCAAACGCGACACGGTTACCGTGACAGTTGGTAGTGCGCAAATGGTGACGAGTTGGACGGCTTCGCGACTGAGTGGCGCGATGTACGAAGACGTGCTTTCGACCGTAGGCTTTGGTGCAAGCTCGGCATTTTCCGTGAACGTGTTGGGCAATGTGTTCCGTTGGGATGGTGCGAGTTGGACGATGTCGGCGCGTGGCGCAACGTACGGCGGCCAGTTCCTTGCCGTGCACGGATCAGCGCAAAACAACGTCATCGCGGTTGGCACCAATGGCATTGTCGCCCGTTTTGACGGTACCGCGTGGACGCAGATGTCGTCGGGCACCACGCGCTCGCTCGCGGATGTGTGGGTGACCGGCGTTGGCACCGCATACGCGGTTGGTGCGACCGGAACGGCGCTCCGTCTCTCGGGCGCAACATGGAGCACGATGACAACCGGTTCGTCGCAGACACTTAATGGCGTGTGGTCAACAAACGGGACCGTGTTCGCCGTTGGTACCGCCGGTGAAATGCTGTTTTATAACGGCAGCGCGTGGTCGCGCATGACTGTACCGACGGCAGAAACGTTGTACGGTATTTCGGGAACGTCTGCGTCGAATGTGGTGGCCGTTGGAACCGTCGGTACAATCCTGCGCTTTGACGGCACCACATGGTCGCTTGTCAACAATACCGTGTCGTCCGCCGACTTCTATTCGGTAGACGGCTCGGTGGCAAACAACGGGCGCATGTACATCGCGAGCGATGTCGGTGTGCTGCAACTCGACGGCAGCACGCTCGCCACCGTGAGCACGCCATATACACCGCGCCTGTATACCGTCTCCGTCGACGCCCTGGGCACCGTATGGACTGGTGGACAACGCGGCGCCGAAATGCGCAACAGCGGCGGCACCTGGACCACCACCAATCTGGCGCCTGATCTGCTCGACGTATGGACCACGTCAGCGACAAGTGCCTGGGCCGTTGGCGAATTTGGGTTTGTGTATCGATTCAATGGCACCACCTGGACGCGACAGGGCACACCGACGACCGGCACCCTGTACGCGGTCTGGGGTGCGAGTGCGACGAACGCGTTTGCTGGCGGTGATAATGGGGTAATGTTGCGCTTCAACGGCACCACATGGTCATCCATGAGCTTCCCGTCCAGTGCAACAATCAACGCGATTTGGGGCTCGAGCAGCAGCGACGTTTACGCGGTCACATCTATAGGCGAGATCGTGCGCTACAACGGGTCTGCGTGGAGCGTCGTTACAACCAACGTAAATCCGTTGTGGGGCGTGTACGGCCTTTCGTCGAGCGAGATCTATGCATCAGGCGAGAACGGCACGATGCTGCGCTACAACGGCACCTCGTGGACATCGCAGAATGCATAGCTCGCCGGCACGCTCGTCGGATTGTGGGGCAGTGCGAGTAACAACCTGCATACGGTTGGCATTGACGGGAGTGGTGCGGGACTGGCGTACCGATTCAACGGATCGAGTTGGGGCGCACAGTCAGTCGGCACGAGTCGCGTGCTGACCTCCGTGTGGGGACCAACGGCCAATGACGTCTACGTGACCGGAGACGTCGGCACAATGTTGCGCTTCAACGGGACGTCATGGACGTCGATGAGCACCGGTGTCACGGACTTGTTATGGAGTGTCTCAGGCGCGCCGTCGGGCGCCGGTGCTGCGTTCGCCGTTGGCTACAATAGCACACTCGTGACTGGCACTGGCGCAGGATCATTCGTCACGGCCGCCGCGCGCTTCGGCGCGTCTCCCTCAAGTCTGGAACCGACCGCCCTGGCGCGCATGGAACACCACGCGACACATGCATTGCCTGATGGCGCAGCGCGAAAAATGCGCGGACGCGTTGTAGCGCTCAAGCGCCGCACGCGATAGGGAGTTCCTGCTCTGCTCCCTGCTCCCTACTCCCTAATTTCTTGCTTCTCTGCTCCACGCTGCCATCGTTGGCCCCATCGCATCGATCGTCTCGCGCGCATGCCAGCGATCGTTGCCGTTGTACAAGAACGCAAACGCGAGAATCTCACCATTCTCCGCCGTCACGTAGCCTGACAATCCGATGACATCGTTGGTGGTGCCCGTCTTCGCGTGCAGATTGCCCTGCGCAGGCGTCGTGCGCATGCGACGACGCAGCAGTTCCGATTCGCCGGCCACCGGCAATGACGCATGGAACGCACTGCCCCACGTCGCGTGATGCGCATGTGACAGCAGTTGCACCAGCGAACGCGCGGTCACGCGATCGAGCACCGACAGGCCACTGCCATCGGTTGACGTCACGGCATCTGGAGCTGCGCCAACCTTGTGCACCAAGAAGTCATGCAGCGTTGCACTCGCGTTCACCGCAGAACCAATGGCGAGACGATCCGCACCGCGCGCCGCGTCACGCCACAGCAGTTCGGCGTAATGATTAATGCTTTCGCGGTTCATCATCGAGATCAGCCGTGCGAGTGGCGGCGACGGCATGCTCGTGACCAGCGTCGCAGTCAGCGGCGTGCGACCGGTGCGAATGACTCCATCAACGACGATGCCTTGCGCCTCAAGCGCTGAACGAAATGCACCCGCCGTGAACGTCGGCGGATCGGCCACTACGAGTTGATAGCGCACGCCACTGTTTCGCGAACCAATCGTGCCTGACACGATCACTCGATCCTCGCCCAACCGACGCGCCGTGATCCGCGCGCTTGTACCAGCAATGGTTCGCACCGTACTCGTAATCGTAAGTCCGCGCGTCGCGGGCTCGAGATACACCAGTGCTTCGCCGCCAGCTTTTGACGGCGTCACGCCAACAATGACGATATTCTCGTTGAGCGAGAGCGCCGAAAACGGCGCCGCGTATCCTGCACCCGCGTACCGCGACAACCAACCATCGGGGATCGTGCGAGACTCAAAGGCAGACGCGTCGGCAATCAAATCGCCCGTCACGTGCTTGATGCCAGCACCTGCGGTGAACTGTGCAAGCATCGCCATCGAGGCTCCGGGCCCGCCGCGCACAAAGCGCGGCGACATCGCAGGATCGCCATCACCACGAAGCACAAGATTGCCGCGCACAATACCGCCCAGCTCGAGCTTCCCATCGCGAAGCACGTCCGTACTGAACATGTGCTCTGGGCCTAGTCGTTCGAGCGCAATGGCGGAGGTGAACAGTTTCATCGTTGAAGCCGGAACGAGATGTTCGTCGGCACCACGGGCGAAGAGTGTATCCCCGCGTGACAGCGAGACCACAATTGCCCCCCACTTCCCAGCTTTCGTTCGACTCTCGAGGAGTGTGCCCAGGTCGCTACGTAGTGCGGACGCGCCCGTAGGCGTCGTGAAATGCAACGTTGGCGCCACGGCCGCACGCGTCGCGCGCACGGGCCGACTGCGTTTCGCCACTCGTTTTGCGCGCGGTGGTTGTCGCGAACGCGATTGTGCCACCGGCGCCAACTCCGATGATGCCGATAGGGCGGCCGCCCGCGCGAACGAGGTCGGCGCACACAAAAAAAGCAACAACGTACCAACGACGAATTGACGTATGGTTGCGCGCGAAGTCATCAACGAAGGGCTCGCAGGATACGAAGGAAATCGCGGGGGCCGTTCGCCGAGCCGTGGCTACACCTTCAGCACGAATCCACGTTTCCACGCCGCCCACAATATGAGGAACCATAGCGTAACGAAGCTGATCGCGTACAACAATGACGCATCACGCAGTGGCAACAGCGGAACGTACACCGTTTGAAACAACAAGCCTTGCAACGAGATACGCGCACCGTTGCCCGCATCCACCGTGAGCAACGTTGATGTAAGGCGCGCCATCAACCCAGAACCGAGAAATGCGAGCATTGGGTTCATGCCATAAACGACAAAGGGGAAGGTCCAGCGCCGTAGCTGCTGCACATCAATGATCCACATGCACGTCGCCAACGCGACGGCCCCCATGCCTGCGGTGAACAAAACGTATGAACTCGTCCAAATACTTTTGTTGATCGGAAAGCCCCAATTCCACACGAGGCCGAGCATCATCGTGACCGCGCCGACCGCAAACAATGCTGATATTCGCTCCGTGAGCGGAAGTTCATTGCGTGAAATCCACCGTCCCGCAAATGTGCCGAGCATCATCGTTCCGATGGCGGGCACGGTGCTGAGAATGCCTTCAGGGTCCCACGTTTTACTCCCACTCCACAGATGGTTTACGCCGAGCACGCTACGATCAAGCCACGCGCTCAACAATTGTTCGGGTTTGTCAAGCACGAATCGACCCGGTATACCAGTATCCGGTACCGGTACGAGCGTCATGAGCGCCCAGTAACCGAGGAGTAACAGGGCAAGAATGCCGAGTTGCTGCTTCCAGGATGTCCGCAACGTGATCAGCGCACCACACAAATACGCAAGCGCAATGCGCTGCAGCACGCCGAGAATGCGCAAATGCGCGACACGATGCAGGATTCGATCAAGCACCGATGGGTCAGCGTTGCCGTCAATGGGCAACCACGTATAAAACGGAAACGCCGCAAGAATAAATCCGAACAAAAAAATGAGCGCCCCACGGCGCAAAATCTGCCGCAGAATCGCGCGCTCATCGTCACCTCGGGCACGACGTGCGCGCAACGAAAGCTCTGTCGTTATGCCTACGATAAACAAGAAAAACGGAAAGATCAGATCGGTCGGTGTCCACCCGTTCCACGCGGCATGTTCGAGCGGCGGATAAATCGCACTCCACGTGCCCGGGTTGTTCACGAGCAGCATGCCCGCCACTGTCATACCGCGAAAGACGTCGAGCGACAGTAAGCGCTCCGGACGCACACTCACGGCGCAACGCCTGATTGTGGTGGAGTGACATGCCAACCCGAAGAGTCGCAAACAACCGCGATCTGTCTGGTGGGTTCAATTTTTCCTTCTTGCACACCACCAATAAAATGTCCGCCTAAACTGACCGTTACTGTGTTGCCGTCGGCCGACTCGGTCTTGCCGTGATACACCACCAGCATCGAAGCGTATGGACCATCGTTTGCTAGCTTCTCGCGCATTTTGCGCTGGGCGACGGTGTCACTGCTGTAGTAAAACGATGGTCCTTTGTCTTGCAATGCGTTGAAGCCCGCTTCCGGCAATGCCGAATCCGTGCCGGCGGCCATTAAGAAGCGCTGAGGTGCGGGTGTCGACGTTTTGATAAACTCCCGTACGGCAGCTGCCATCGCCGTGCTCGCCGGTTTCTTGCAGGCGAGTGCGCGCGTGACTGCTGGGGGCTTGCCCGACGTCGTTCGCGTGCCACCACGGTCACACGAGACGAGTCCGCTCATCGTCACGCCGACCATGTAGCTACAAGTAACCGCATAGAAGCGTGAACGTTGAGTCATAAGTCGGGGACCGAGAGGGAACGCTTTGCGCTATGTCGCGTACAGTGAATACGGCGCGGACGTTTGTCGAGGGCCATATTTCGCTTTGCGTTTTGTTCCAACGTCTGCTCCAGCGTTTATTCCAGCGTCGCTCTGGCGGAACGCCGTTCCGACGCGAATTTATGGGTCGCGTGTGTTAGTTACCGCGTGCATCGCAGCTGCACGCCAAGCGCGAATTTCACCGAACCGTTTGATAAGGAGCATGTACTAATGTCGACCAGCAACAGAACCGTTCGTGAAGGCATCTCGGCGGGCCTTATCGGCGCAAGCGCCATCGCACTGTGGTTCGGTATTCTTGACGCGATTTCTGGGCAAATCCTTGCCACTCCCGTGATGCTCGGCAAGTCGCTCGGCTCATTATTCTTGAGCGGCGGTGAGCCAAGCGTTGCTGGTGCCTTTCTCGGCTACACCGTGTTGCACTTCGCACTTTTTATCTGCATCGGGCTCGTGTTTTCTTGGGTAGTAAATGTCGCAGAAAAGGTGCCATCGGCGCTTATCGGTTTTCTGGGGCTCGTTGTAGCGTTTGAAGTAGGATGGGTGGGTTGGACGACGGTATTGTCGGAAGCGTTCGGTTCGCTGACGTGGTTGCAGGTGTTCATCGCCAACCTTGTCGGGGCAGCGGCAATGGGGTTGTACATGTGGCGTCAACATCCTGCATTGCCCAGTCGTGTAGGTGCCGTGCTCGCCGGCGGCGGCGATCAAGCGTGACGCATCGCTTTAATCGATAACGGGCCGCGCAAATCAATGCGCGGCCCGTTGTTTTTGGGCACTTTGAAAGGACTATTCGTCCAGCATCCCGGCTAATTGGTCGAGTGACATTTTCCACGATTGACGCGCGCGTTCAGCCGCCGCCGCGCTGGGGAGTTTCGTCAAGTCGACGGTGACCGTGCAGCGCACATTCCCTTGTCGTACGAGAGCGACGCCTGCCAAGGACCCGTCTGCGAACGCGAGGCGCAACATCCGCGGCGCAATCGTACTCCGCACAGCAAATCCTCGTTCGTGACACCATCCGCGTCGGTTTGGATCGTTAAACGCGCGAAATACGTCAGACATTGACCCGTCAAGCGTGCGCGTGACCACCACGTCAAATAGCAATGCCTTTGGTGCAAAAATATCGACCGGTACCGTTGGTTCAATCGGTATCAATCGTTTGGGTTTGTCCGCTGTTTGCCACGCCGTTGGCTTGCGACCGCCCTTTTCCGCAGCCGTGCGCGCCGCTTTGCCGAACTTTTGTTCGGTTGCTTTGGCCGACTTTGGATGCGCCTTTAAGTCAGATCGTTTTGACTTGGTTTTGCGCGCGGGAGTTTTTTTGGCGGGCACGAAGGAGGGACTAGAGGCTAGGGACTGGGGACTGGGGACTAAAACAAAAGCCCACGGCACTGAAAGAATATACGAGAATTAAACGGGAAGGCGGGAGTCCGCGGCGAGTTTGCCCGCAGGTCGTGTTCATGCGCGCAAATCGGTCTTGGGGATCTGCTGCTCTTCATTTCCCATTCTGCTTCCGTCCGTCGTACCTGCGCGAATCAACTTTCTTGAATTCACGGAATTCGTGGTCAGCCGTTCGTTGGTACAATACCAAACGCTACCGCAAGTGACGAGTGTTCAAAGAAGCCAAATCATCTTCGCGCAGCGAGTCGGTTTTTGATGATACCCGTTGCTGTTCAATTTTCATTTCCGTCGCCGTACAGTCGCACGGGCATCCCGACCAATCAATTCGCATGATTCGCACGCTTCGCATGATCCGCACGCTTCGCGGTCAGCAGTTGGTTGGCAAATTATTCCTAACTTTTCACCCATCCCACCTGCGCACTCGCCACATCATCTTCCCCTCTCCCCACCCACTTAAAAAACACTACGCTCATGACCGCATAGAAAAATATGCCGCCGGGAATCCACATTATTAATCCGCCATACTGTTGATCCATCATTGGTGCAATATTCCACACGCGAGGCGCCGTGGCATACGACGGGTAGAGCAATGTGTCGGCCATCGCGATATAAATGGAGATCACGGACATCGGAATCACCATAAAAAAGCAGTATAACATTTGCACCGGATACGACGCCCGCGGCAATTCAGGGAGCGGCGATGTGAGCGGCCACCACATCAGCACCGACGCCGCGATGAACATCACATGCTGTACGATATGGATTGGGTGATTTGCCAGCGCCAAATTGTACATCGGTGGCAAGTGCCACAGTGCCAGTACGATGTTGAATGCCGCGAAGCACGCACTGACCGTCGTAAAGAATCGCGCCACCGCAAATGCACGCCGACCACGCAACAGCGGGCGCAACATCCAACCCGGTGTTCCGAGAAGCATGAGCGGTGGTACGACAAGCGTGAGAATGAGATGTTGCACCATGTGCGCGCTGAACAAAAAGGAATCACTTAAATCGTGCAGCGGCCCATTTAACGTGAAGAACAACAGCGCCATCGATGCGAAGAAACTGGCTTTCTGCGCCGCCGTTGGCCCTGCACGCGCCGCCGCCGCATCCAATTGCATCGAACTTGCACCACGAACGTCCCGAACCGTGACGGGAAACCTGTCTGCGTTCGAAGGCCCTCGACGCACGCGTAGAACATACGCGACGCCGAGGGCCACAATCCCGATCGCGGTACTTGGATGAACCGTGAAGTTCGTCCACGATAGCTGCGCCGTTGGATGTAAGAACATATGTGTACGATACCGAAATCGCGTCCGTTGTTCCCGCAAGTCCGACAC
>JANYFO010000130.1 GCA_025362635.1 Gemmatimonadaceae bacterium
CCCGCTAGTCCGACACTCGATCGCCTAGCTCAGTAGTCCCAGCTTCACCACCAACTTCGAGAACAGAAATAGCAGCCCAATCAACGTCAGCGTGGCCACGATCAGCGGACCCGTAAACAACGCGCGAAACAACTTGTGATCGTACTTGAGATGCATATAAAACATGGCCACCACCGCAAACTTCACCCCGGACATGATCAACATACTTGGCACGTAAATCCAGGAGTTACCCCACGCCGGGATGTAGTACGCCGAGACTTCGACGGCCGTAACGACAACCAAAAACAGCGCAACTTTCCAGTAGATCGACCAATCCGGATGAAACTCTTCGTGCGCGTGGGCGGTGGCACCCACCATGGCCTCGTCTGCCATCACATTCTCCTTACTTGATCAGGTAGACGAGCGTGAAGATCGCGATCCAGACGATGTCAACGAAGTGCCAGTACAGCGCACAAATATCGACAACCGTCGCGTCCTGCGGACCAAGACCACGTTTGTAATCGATCGCCAACAACGTGAACAGCCAGATGACACCGGCCGTAACGTGGGCACCGTGAAAACCCGTCAGCGTGAAAAAACTTGAGCCGAAAAGATTGGTGCGGATCGAAAGTCCTTCATGAATAAATGACGTAAACTCGTATGCTTGGCAGCCGAGAAATCCAATGCCGAGCAAACACGTAGTCCACAGCCACAGCTTTGAGTTACCGAGAATTTTTGCACCCAAGGTCACCTTCACCTTGTTGCGATTCTGCACGGCAGACAAAGCCAACACCATCGCCAACGATGACATCAACAACACAAAGGTTGAAGCAGACGTGACCGGAATGTTTAAGATCGGTTTAAACACCTGACCAGTGGTCGGATTCGTCCAGACTTCATGCGGGAACGGTCCTTCCGGGCTCTTTCCTTTGTAAATCAGATACGTGGATATGAGCGACGCGAAGAGCATGCACTCGGAGCCGATAAAGGTCCAAATGGCAACTTTGCGATTGTCCAGTCCGAGCGTGGTGTAGTGTCCGCCGCCTGCAGGTGCGTGGCCATCACCATGCGAGGCGGAAGCAGCTGGTGTCGAAGTAGCGGACATACTAGTGATGATCCTCGAGCGGCGTGAGCAACCATTTATACAGCGCGCCTATCCAGACAAGCGCGCCCGTAATGTTGATCGCGATAGCGAGCGTCGCGTTGGCCTCCAAAAACAACAATCCCGAAAACATCACGAGAATGCCAGTCGCACAGACAAGTGGCCAGATCGATGGATTAGGCATCACGATGCCCAACTGTTGCGACGTTAGAATGACGTTGTCCTTCTCTTCTTCCCATGTGGTTTCGTGTACCAGCTGTTCGCCACCTTTTACGTTCCACAGCGGATAACGTGATTTTACCGTCGGCACTTCGACAAAGTTGTAGTCGGGTGGCGGTGACGGGATCGACCATTCAAGCGTTGCCCCACCCCACGGGTTACTCGAAGCACGTGCGCCGTTGCGCCAGCTTGTCCACATGTTCACCGCTGCAAACGCCACGCCAATTGCCTGCACCGCGTAGCCGATCGTGGAAAGCATGTTGAACAGCTCGAGTCCCTGCCCCGCATCGTATCGGTAGATCCGGCGCGGCATGCCCAACAGCCCACTGAAGTGCATCGGGAAGAACGTGAGATTCATGCCGATGAAAAACAGCCAGAAGTGCCAGTTCCCTAACTTCTCGCTCAGCATGCGTCCGCTGAACTTTGGGAAGTAATAGTACAGCCCGGCAAACAAGCCAAACATCGACCCACCGACCAGCACGTAGTGGAAGTGCGCCACAACGAAGTACGTGTCGGTCTGCTGCAAGTCGGCCGGCGGCGACGAGTGCATGACGCCTGAGATACCGCCAACGACGAACATGCCAACAAGGGCGATCGCAAATTTCATCGCCACCGTGAAGCGAAGCTGACCACCCCACATGGTGGCGATCCAGTTAAAGATCTTCACACCTGTCGGAATGGCGATAAGCATCGTTGTCAGCGAAAAAACGGCGTCCGCGATGGCGCCCATGCCAACCGAAAACATATGGTGTGCCCACACACCGAATCCGAGAAAGCCGATGAGAATTCCCGAATACACCATGACGGGATATCCGAACAACGGCTTGCGCGAAAATGTCGGCAATACCTCAGAGACAAGACCAAAGGCCGGCAAAATCAAGATGTAAACTTCGGGATGGCCAAACACCCAGAACAGATGTTGCCACAATAGCGGATCCGCGCCCTTCGCAATCGTATAGAAATTCGTGCCAAAAAAGCGATCGAATTGCAAAAAGATCAGGGCGATCGTGATGACGGGAAACGCGAGCGCCACGAGGAACTGCACCACAAACGACATCCACGTAAAAATCGGCATGCGCATGAGCGACATGCCCGGCGCCCGCATGTTGATGATCGTCGTAATGAAATTGAACGCCGCCGCGAGTGACGAAATGCCGAGAATCTGCAATCCCAGCACCCAGAAATCCATGTTGATCTGCGGCGAATACGCTTTCGTGCTTAGCGGCGCATAACCAAACCAACCACCATCGGGCGCAATCTGAAAAAAGATTGGGAAAGTGATAAACAACGCGCCGAGTAAGTACACCCAGTAGCTAAAAGCATTCAGTCGCGGAAACGCGACGTCGCGCGCACCAATCTGCAGCGGAATAAGCAAGTTGAAAAACGCCGCAGACAACGGCATGACGGCTAAAAAAATCATCGTCGTGCCATGCATCGTGAACAACTGGTTGTACATCGCAGCCGACAGCACCTGGCCGTTTGGAACCGCCAATTGTGCACGCAGCAGACCGGCTTCAATACCGCCGAAAACGAAGAAGAACAGCGAAGAGACGAGATAAAGCACGCCAATTCGCTTGTGATCGACCGTCGTTAGCCAACTCCAGATGCCGTAGGGTGACGGAGCGGTCTGGGTCTGCGTGTACGGCGGCGCTGCAACGATCGTTGCCATCGCGATGAGTTCCTTGAGTCCGGTCGGTTACTTGAGAGCCTGCAGGTAGGCCACGATATCCGCGATGTTCGCGTCCGTAAGCCCGCCGACGTTCATCACCATTTTCGTGTTCCGATCCGTTTCGCCCTTGCCCTGAGCCGGCATCTTGCTCCCGGGCTTCATGACGGTGGCGTTCTTAATCCAATACGCGAGGTGCTTCGCATCATTGGAATACACACCGCCAGCGATCGTCCATCGCGTCGCGACGTGCGTCAGATTCGGTCCCACCACGCCCATGCTCATCGGGTTCCCTGCGATAGCGTGACAACCGATGCACATACTCTTCGAATAAATCGAGCGGCCACGCTCTGCATCACCCGACGCAAGCAAGCGTTCGTCGAAAACGAGACCGTCCGGCATCGGCGTTCGGGGAATCGTGGGCGCAAATTCCTTTTCCAAGCGCTCTTTCGGAAACGCCCAAACCGGTGGCGCCTCCACCGACGAGACAGTCGACACAGCACCGTTCACGACCGGAACAACAGGCACGGCACGCGCGTTAACTGGAAGCGCCGAGACCGCGCCGGAAGGTGCCGGCACCGTAACGGGGAACATGCCCGGCTGCTTCTGGTGCGCGACCCACTTCGCAAATTCTTCCGGCGTCACCGTGTACACGCGAAAATGCATATTCGCATGTGACGGCCCGCAAAACTCGGCGCAGAAACCATTCCATGCCGCCGACGGCATATTCTTGTTCGGAGTAAACCACAAATAATTCGTGCGGTTTGAAATCAGGTCACGCTTGCCACCCATCTGCGGAATCCAGAACGAGTGGAGCACATCAAGCGTTTTCAACTGAAAATTCGCGGTACGACCAGTCGGCAGATACAGCTCGTTGGCCGTGGTAATGCCGTACTGCGGATACCGGAACTCCCACCACCACTGATGCCCGATGACCTCAACCTGCATCGACTCCGGCGCCGCTTTCGCTTGCGTCTTAAAAATCGTGCGTACGGTGGGGATCGCGACAAACACCAGAATCACGGCGGGAATTGCCGTCCACGCAATTTCTAAGGCCGTATTCCCGTGTACCTGCTTCGGAATACCGCCCCCGGGTTTTCTCCGGTAACGAATAATCGTGTAGACGAGACCTGCTTCAACGAAGATGAAAACGGCCGTGCCAAGAAACAGCAGGCGATCCCACAGTTCGTTGATCGAAGTGTTGTAATCCGAGTTCGGATTGAACGTCGAATTCGGGTACTGACCGTTGCAGGCCGCAAGCCCGAAGGCCAAAGCGCCCAGCAGCGCAACGGACGCCACCCGCCGCGGGCGGAACGTGCCAACCATGCCGGTTCCTTGAGAATGGACTGCTCTCCCGCTCACTCGCGTGCGCGACTTGCTGAAGAGCATTCGATGTGACAGCACTGCGAAGCTAAACGGCTGATTAACCGGCTCGCAAGGAAACTTCATTCGATTCCTACCACTCGTCGAATTATTCCCCCCTTGAGTAACCGTCAAATCTGATGTTTGCGGGTTTTCATCTCCGCCGGCTATCAAATCAACCGACGAATTGCGTCGTCGGTCCCGAATCGTCTCTCGCATGAATGGACGATGTCCTCGGGACCACTAAAGCGCATTTAGACCAGGAAGTTCGGAATCTCTGTGACCCCATCCCTAACGGCAAATGTTCGAGCCACGCTGACCGCGCTCGTTGCCCTCTGCTGGTCCGGCGCCTGTAGCAGCCCAGGCGTCCCCCGCACGGCGACCGAGACTGTGGCACTCGGCGTCGGCGCCATTCCAGGTCGGCCCGGTTATGACGGTGTGATGCGCGGCCTCCAACTCGCGGTCGAACGTCTGAACGAAAGTGGAAACGTGCGTTTCCGCCTGCGCGCACCAAATAGTGGTGCGTCAAGCGCGGTGGGCGTGGCAGAGCAGCTCCGCGACGACCCAGCCGTACTCGGCGTCATCGGCCACCCGGAAAGCGGCAATACACTCGAAGCGTTGCCGGTCTACGCTGACGCCGAACACGCCGGCGCCAACGCGGTCGTCGCGGTCTCGCCGACCGCCTCCTCCCCACGACTGTCCGGTATCAGTCCGTGGTTTTTTCGACTCGCGCCGAGTGACAGAGATGCCGCCCGCTATGTCGCACGATGGGTGCACGACTCGCTTGGTGCCCGACGTGCGGCCATCATCTATCGCAACGATTCGTACGGGCAAGAGTGGTCAAGCACGTTCTCCGACGCGTTCGCGCAGCACGGCGCCGTTGTCGTGCAGCGCGATCCCTATCTCACGGGCATTAGTGAATGGGATGCGTATGCCCAGTTGCTCGCCAAGCTTCATCCCGATGTTTTGCTGTTTCCTGGTGATGCAGCGGATGCCGTCGCGCTATTGAAAGCGCTAAAAGCGGCGCATGTCACCATTCCGTTCGTTGGTGGCGATGGCACCGAAGCCATGAACGAAGCTCCGGAAGCACAGGGAGCGCGCTTCGTAGCATTTTTTCGCGCCGAACGGGCGACAACCGCCGAAGCACAACTTTTCTTGTCACGCTTTCGCGCGCGGTTCCACCAAGAACCCGATATGTTCGCCGCGCTGTCATACGATGCGGCCATTGCCATCGGGCGCATCGTGCTGAACGGTGCTCGTACACGAGTAGCCGTTCGCGACGCGTTAGAACACTTGGGACAAGGGACCGCACCGTTGGACGGTGTTGCTGGACCGATTGCCTTTGAACGCAATCACGATGTCGCGGGACGCACGGTGGTGGTGACCACAATCGGCGCGACAATCGCTACGGACGCGGGGCTTAACAAGTGATTTTACTGCAGACAATTCGGGCTCGGCTTATTGCGGGATTTGGCACATCAATCGGCCTTTTACTTGTGGGCGGCATTGTCGGCTGGTACGGGCTGACGCGCAGCAATGCGCAGGCGGATACGACGGTGCGCGCGCTAGCGGATCGATCGGAGTTTACCGAACGCGCAACAACAACCATTCTCCGCGAATTGGTTGCGGGGCTTCGGTATTCAAATAGTCGAAGCGACGCCGATCAATCGCAGTACTTGGTGCTGGTCGACCAAGCGGACCGCTTGCGCCGCGACGCCATTAAACAGCAGATGCTCCGTCCGGAAGAGCGACGTCGCCTCGAAAATTTGGGGCAGCTGAAAGCCGCGCTTGAAGTACGCATCGCGACGACACACGCGTGGCAAGTGGTCGGTCGCGAGGAAGATGCGCAGCGGGTGCTGCAACACACCGGAAAGGACATCCAATCGATCGAAGGCGAACTGCAGGCGCTCCGCATCGAAGCGCGCAATGGTGCGAACGAATCGATGGAGCACATGCACAACGGACTCCGTCGCGCCGAGGCGATTCTCGCAGTGGTGGTCGCGTTAGCTTTTGGATTAGCCGCATTCTTCGGCCTCAGTACAGCACGTGCGGTGACGACGCCGCTCGCGCAGCTTCGCGAAGAAATGGCGGCCATCGGCGCTGGTGATTTGCGGCTTCCGGCAACGGTCGGTTCGTCAACGCGCGTTGCACGAGAGTATGCCGAACTCATCGCGGCAATGCAGCAAGCACGTGAACGCTTGCGACTGTTGCTCACGCGCGTACAGGGTGAGGCCGATCAGGTCACGCTCGCGGCGGGAGAGCTGAGCGCGTCGGCATCGTCTGCCGCCGCCTCATCGCAGCACGTCACCACGGCCGTCATGGATATGTCCCACAGCGCGTCGGTGCAGTTCAACGCGTTGAATGCCGCAAGCGATACGGTCAAACAGTTGGCGGAAGCAGGCGCCACTATCGGTGAAGCCGCCGAAGAAACTGAACGCGTTGGTCGCGAAATTCGAGGCACTACAAATAGCACTCGGGACCAAGTACAGATCGCGATCGACACGCTGTTGGGCGCGCACGAAGTGGTCATCGACTCGAAGCAAGAGATGACCGCGCTGCGCGACGCGACATCCGCCATCGACGACTTTGTTGGTGTCATTTCAGAGATTGCCACGCAAACAAATCTGCTCGCCCTCAATGCGGCCATCGAGGCGGCGCGCGCGGGCAGCGCGGGGCGTGGGTTTGCCGTTGTCGCGCAGGAAGTGCGTACGCTCGCGGAGCAAAGCGCGAACGCAGCGAACGAAGTAACGGAAAACGTGAAGCGCATTCGGTCGCGTATCGCCAGCGCGTCCAGTTCTGTCGAGTCGGGTGCCACACGGCTAAAAGATGTCGAGCTCGTGGCCGCCGGCGTGTCAAGTGCTCTCTCGCGCATTGACGATGCCGTCGCGCAAGTTGAGGGCGCGGCAACGCGAGTGTCCAGCGCCGTGGCAGCCAATCGCACATCGCTCGGCGCCGTACAACGGTCGCTAACGAGCGCGCGCGATACGTCCGAAGGTCACGCCGCCGCGGCAGAAGAAGTGGCGGCGAGTACGGAGCAGACCTCGGCATCGGCGCAGGAAGTCTCCGCTACAGCAGAACTCCTGCAGACGGCTTCGTTGCGCGTGCGTGGCATGATTGGAGAATTCAGAACATAGCGTGTAAAACGCAGCGTCATCGCTTCGTCCAGATCACCATCGTGCCGCATGGCGCACCACCAGTGCTGTTGAACTGCAGCGGCGTCTGCGACACCGTATAAAACTCTATCCCAGCCACGGTTGTTGGATCGACCGTATCGATGTCGAAGAGCGTTTCGCCTGGGGTACTGCGATATCGGACAATATTGTCAATTACGACCTGCACGTAACACGCGGTCTTCTTGCCGAGCTGACCCGGCTTGTTGCTGAGGGTAATGTTGCCACGATTTCCCGCGGCGATTGCGCGCTCTCCATTATTCGAAATCGCGACGATGCCAGACATGGAGCCAATGAGCACATCGGTCAGTTTGCGTCCTTCGGCTTTTTCGAACACCTCGCGCGTGAGATATCGCCCGACGCCGAGCAAACGCCGTTCTTCGAACTCTGCAAGCCGATTGGTGGTGGAGGTGATCGCGCGTGCCGTCACGTCGACCGTTGCCAACGTGTTGCTGAATCGCTTCAGAATGAAATCTCGCGACAATGTGATGTTGTCGCGAAACGTGAAGGTCTCGCTAAACGCCGCGTAACCCAGCGCGCGCACCGTGAGTTGATACGTGCCGACCGGTACATCAAGCATCGAAAAGTTGCCTGCACTATCTGACCGCACGCTGACGGTAAGAGTCGCGATCGCGATCTCCGCATCCGCAACAGGTTTTTCCGTACGCTCAGTGAAAATTGTGCCAACCAGCGCACCATGCGGCGTTGATGCGGTTTGCGCCTGTACTGCACTCCCCACGCAAACCAATGCGAGGAGCGCAACGCGTTGTATCGTCAATTTCACCGACGCGACCGTCATCACATTCCTAACCCCTACCCCCTAACCCCTAAATCCCCGTCCCCTAGATCCCGAACAATCACCCCGCGCTCAGCCAACATGTCAAAATACCGTTTCGGCGGCACACATTGATCTGGCGTGTGAACACCAGGTGGAATAATTCCCATTACTTGCAGCTGACTCGTAATGGAGAGCGTGTATCCCGTGGTGCGCATCATTGCTGTAATGCCGTGCGCCGCATCGAAGTGGTCGACGACTTCCCACGCGCGCGTTCCGCGCACGCCGTCGCGCGTTCCGGTGACCTCTACGCGCAACGCGACGAGGTCTGGCTTTTGTTTGCGCAGCTTCTCGCCAGCCACACGCACGAACACATCGCGCGGCACCACCTGCTGCCCCTTCACATCAACCGCCTCAGTGGAGAATAATCCCAACTCACGAATCGCTTCCATAATTCGCGCATGTCCGGGATACCGGAGCGTTTTGTATTCCATATTTGGAATAATTCCCGCATAGCGATACACCATCGTCGACAGACCACCCGCGGTATGAAACGCCTCAAGTTCGCCGAGCGGCTCGGCAAATTGCACGGGCTCTATGTCGGAGAGCGCGGTGCGTGTTTCGCGCTTGCCATTGGAAATGACCAGCGATGCCGTGGTGTAATAGTCCACAACACCTTCAATAGAGTACGCGATTTGATATCCAACGGGTGGCTCTGGCACTTGCGGTAATCCGCCAACAAACAGACGAACGGTTTCCACGCTATCAAATTGTTCGATACCGTGCTGTGCGATGATGTTCACCATGCCCGGCGCCAGACCGGTATCTGGCACAATGCTCACGCCTTTCTGCTTCGCTGCAGCATCGAGCTTCTGTTGCTCGAGCACAATGGCCGTGTTGCCGCCAAGATCGGTAAAGTGCACTCCGACGTCGACCGCTAACTGCGCCAACGGAAGATTGAGATAGTATGGTATCGCGCTGCATACTGCGTCGCATTGTTCGTAAACTGCGCGAACAGCGTCCGCATCTCGGACGTCAAGTGCGATGTGCGAGAGTCGCCCGCCGAGATGAGGTTGGAGAAATGGCGGTAACGTGCCAACGCGAACGTCAGCAAGGATCACGCGGGCGACAGCAGGCGTGTTCAAGAGGTCGAACGCGCACGCAGAGCCTTGTAGACCTGCGCCGAGGACGAGCATTCGCATTTTAAGACTCCAGACAGTGAAGAGTGGGGACGTAGCGGAAAAAGGTAATGGCGGATGGTGCTGTTTTCCTACACGTCGCAAGTGTTTTAGTTTGACTGATGAACGCAACGATGATGGGGCTTCGCGTTGAAACACCATAAATAACTATGGCCACAGACGCCGAGAAAATCTCGCAGGCGATTTCACAGATGCATCGCATCGCGGTGATCGGCATCAAGACGGAGCGCGCGGGTGGACCGGCATACACTGTACCCGCGTACTTGCAGCGCACGGGTTTCGATATTGTGCCAGTGCCCGTGTACTTTCCCGCCGACACTGAGATATTGGGCATCCCAGTGCATCGCACGCTCGCGACAATTCTTCCGCCCGCCGACACGGTGCTCCTGTTTCGTCGATCAGTAGTTGTTGCGGAACACCTCGACGAAATACTTGCAGCGCATCCACGCACGGTGTGGATGCAACTAGGCATTTCGAACGACGCGATGGCAGAAACACTTGAACGGGCCGGCATTGACGTGGTGCAAAATCGGTGTCTCCAGGTGGAGCTCGCGCGACGCGGACGGTAATACCATCACACGAATGCGCTGTTACAGCCGCACCCGATTCCGGCCGTCTGCCTTCGCGCGGTACAACGCGGCATCCGATCTTGCAAACAAATCCTCTACACTCTCGATACGTGCCGCTGGATACATCGCGACACCAATGCTTGCCGTAAGACGCAACTGCGGATGCTCTCCATTGTCTGTGAAATCATGCT
>JANYFO010000139.1 GCA_025362635.1 Gemmatimonadaceae bacterium
CTTCGTACGTGACGATGGTGTCGAATGCATGGGCGAGTCCAACATGCGCGAGGGAACGCGCCGTCATGATGCGGCCCTTGCTGGTCACGAGTCCCGTTGCGTGCCCGGCGGTGCGGGCCCACGCGAGCGCATCGAGCACGCCAGGGAAGGCGCTTGTCAATCGCTCAAGATTGTCATCTTGATAGAGTCGATAGCGGTCGACTAAGGCATCGATTTCTGCAGTGGAGTCGGCCCATTCCGCGAGCTGTGTTCGAAGCGGCGTGCCAATACCCGCCGTCCACTGCGCACGCGTCGGCGCTCGGACTCGGCCTGCAAACGCAAATTCGGCGCATTCGACGAGTAGTTGAATGGAATCGATCAACGTTCCATCCAGATCAAACAAAAGGGCGAGGCGTGTCATACCCGGAGATTAACGGCCCGCAGCGTTAGCGCAGAGGATGAGGATGGCGGAGATGCGCAACAGGGGTGTGTTGGGTTGGAAACCTCGCGTCGACCACTCGGGCTCAACAGCGCCCATAACCACAGCTGGGCAGCGCGGTGTGACGGGGCTTGATTGGAGCCACTGTGTGGCGGATTGGTGTGCAGCCGACGAGAGCCAATCGTTCAACACTTGTTGCGCGCCAACGCTGACGGCGAAGACGATGGAATTGTGGGCCTCTGTGATGGCCGTACGCATTGATGCACGGCGCAATGGTGAGAGCGAGCGCACAACGTGTGCTAGCTGCTCCGATGCCCGCTGCTGCGCGGGTGCGAGTGACTCGCGCGTGTCGCCGATGAGCATCTTGAGTTCACGCGCTCGGTGCCAGCGTGTGATGCGACGCCGAGTGTTTGCCACGGTGTCGGAGTGGGTTGCGAGCGGCGTGTTCGGTGTTTCGTCTCCGAGTTGCTGGAGCACGTGGTACACCGCGAGAGGATCATCGCGTGCGGCGCGCCATCCTTGAAGGTGTGTTAGCAACACGTTTGCGGGCGCTGGTGACGTGACGTGCACAAGCGCCAGGAAACCGTTTTGACGTGCGGGAATGCTGGCCACGATACAATTCGCTGTCTCCGTGCTGTTGCGCGAGTCGGCGTGTGACCACGCATGCAACGCGATGTGAATTTGTGTTGCGACGTCAGCGGCGCTACGAGCGGGCGATTGCGCAGGTGCCCCAACGAAATGTTCTGCGAGTTGTGCTTTGTGCTTTAGTCGATCCGAGAGTTTAAGTATGTGTGCGCTATTGGTTGGGGGGCCGAGTTGGTATACCTGTACGACGTTGTGCCGCGACCCAATGCGAGCGCAGCGTCCGATGCGTTGTTGGCGGAGTGCGTCGGTCCACGGGAGATCGCAGTGCAACACGATTCCTGCGTCTTGTAAGTTGACGCCTTCGGCCAGGAGATCGGTGGTAATGAGGAGTGTGATCGCTTGGTGCGGTGGGGGTGGGGGTCGACCTTGCGCAAGTGGTGCGAAGCTAGCCAGTGCATGCTGTCGCGTGATGGGCCCACTGGCGATGCGTGCGTGGGTTCCGGTGAGTGAGCCGACGCCGGCGATGTCGGCGAGTGCGCGATGCAGTGCATGAACAGTTTGTGCGAATTGGGAAAACGCGACGATTGATACATTCGGATTATTTGCTTTGATGTCGCGAATGGCTTGGGCGCGGATGGCATCGCCGCAGGCGGAGCGTCGGTGGAGTACACTGAGTGCACGAAGTGCGGCGAGGTGTTGCTCGAGGATTTCCAGAAGCGCGCCACTTTCGGTTTCGTGGCTCGCCAGCAGTTCGGGAAAGGCGAGTTGTACTTCGTGATCGCCGACCAGCCAACTGCGCAGTTCTGCGTGTGTTGGATGTCGACCTACGAGCAGTGCTTGTCGCAGCGCTTCGCCACGCGCCAATCGTTTATGTACCGCGTGTGTGAGTGCGGCGTCGCTTGAGCACCACGTGCGAAGAAGTCCGAGTCGGATCAGTGCGCCGCTGACGGCACCGTCGTGCGCGGGCAGTGGGGCGGGTAGCGCGAGAATGGCGCTTAGCGTGGCGCGGTCGTGTGGAATGTCATGTGGCGGATGTTCGTGGACGCGGGGGCGTATTCTCTGCGGCGAGGATTGTGTGCGTCGGACGATGAGTTGTGCGAGTCGGTGTGGCGCTAGCAGATCTTCGCGACCGCCGGCGAAGAGTGCGAGGAGATGGCGCAGATCGTGTGCGTCGTTATACAGCGGTGTCGCGCTCAGCAGGAGTACGTCGTGGTTCGCGACGAACGCGGCAACTGCGCGGTACCGTTTCGTTCCGCAGGTGCGGAGGTGATGTGCCTCGTCAACGATCACGAGGTCATCGCCATGGGATGACCGTGTGCTGACGGGAGGTGAGGCCGAAGAGAAGGCGTGGAGCGAGTGCAGTTGCACATGTGTGCACGCGGCGCGCGCGATGGCATGTCGCCACATGGGCAGTAGTATTGCTGGGGCGATCACGTGTGCGGTGCGGCGCTCTGCAGCGAGAGCGAGCGCAACATAAGTCTTACCGAGTCCGACGTCGTCGGCGAGGAGTGCGCCGTGAAACTCGCTTATGATGGCGCGCAAGCGCACGACGGCTTCAGCTTGGTGTGGCAGCAGTGTTACATCGCCAATGATGCGTGGTGGTGTTGGTGGCATGACGGCGCGTGCGATGTGTGCTTTGACCGTGCTGGCCGGCGCACTGGTGAAGTCGTGCGACGTGATGGAGTGTGATTGCGTCATCGATTGTTCCAGTCGAGCAGGGGCTGCATAGACGCGACGGAGACGCCGTATGCGTCAGCGGTGGCGCTGATGTGATCGTCGGGGGACAGTGTGTTGCCGCTGGCGGTGTATCGACTTATGTCGGCGAGTGCTATTCGTGCATTGATCCAATTGGGTGGTAGCGGTAGTACGGCGACGGTCCAACCTAAGAATCGTCGGAAGCCGCCGCGTGCGGGTTCGGCGATCGCGTTAAGCCACGCTGCCACCAACGGCGACCCGAGTAGCGTGTGGAGTGCGAGTGCGTCGTCGAGCGCGGGCGTACGCATGACGTAGCAGCTGTTCAGCGGCACGGTGGGGTCTCCCGCGGCGAGCACGCGTGTACGCAACTGTTTGCCGATGTCTGCCCATACGAGTCGTGGTGCTTCGGCGCGTGCTGCGTCGGTCCGAAAGAGTGACCACCACGGTGTGCTAGTACGTGCGTCCCGTCGTGCATCGAGGCGTGTGCGCCAATGTGCAAGCCAACGTGCGGCGTGCGGGGGCAGGGTGCGGAGTGGTATGCCGTTGCTGTCGTGCGTCCAGATAATTCTGAGATCGTCTGAATTCTTGTGCGGCGTGATTTGTGCGCCGGGTGATTGAATGGCTTCGCCGCGGAGTGCGGGTCGGAGCAGTTGTCGTTCGATGAGTGCGGAGCGTGTGTCAGCGATGACAGTGGCGAGTTCGTCATCGTTTTCTTTAGCGTGCACGAGAAACGCGGCATTACATCCGCATTTGGTGCCGAGTTGTGGGCGGCCGAGTGGGGAGTCGCCGAGTGGTGGTGAGGTGCGTCGGAGTTTTTCGAAGGCGGTGCGGACGTGTGGTGGGAGTAGGATCCATGGTGCTGCAGGATCGTTGTCGAGCGTGAGGTGATGGGTGGGGAGTGAGAATTGGTGTGTGGTGGTGTGTCGGGCGATGGCGACGTGGATGGGTGGAGTGGGCATGGGCGCATGCGCGGCGATTCGTTGAGCGACGATGAGTGAGGGGTATGTGGCCGCGGCGAAGAGTGATGGAGCGTCGGACCAATCTCGGATGGTGTGAATGCGTGTTTGTTCGGCGAGGAGTTGTCGGATGCCGCCGCCGGCGAGTGCGCGCCAGAGTTTGGCGGGGACGAGCAGTGCGAGTGTGCCGTTGGGTGCGAGGAGTTGTGTGCTGCGTTCGACGAATGCGACGGCGAGGTCGGCTTGTGCGGCGAATCCCGCACCTGCGCCAGCGCGTTTTGCTCCGGCGGACCACGCGGCGAGTCGCATGGATTTGAAGGTTTGCCGAAGGAGGTGTCGTTCGTTGAGTGGAAGGGCGTGCGGGCGCACCCACGGTGGGTTGCCGATGATGAGATGGAAGCCGGAGAGTGCGGCGACGTCGGCGAAGTGGGCGGCGAATCGAAACGGGAGGGCGGCGCCGAGTTGGAGGTGGTGGCGTTGTCGGGTGAGTTGGTGGGTGCGTGTGCGGAGGTCGGTGAGTTGTGCGGTGTCGGTGCGTGTGCGGATGCGTCGATCGCCGAAGAGGTCGCGGGTGCGCAGTGATTCGATGAGGGCGGCGCGTTCGTGTGTGACCGCGTGGAGCTGGCGTGTGGTGTCGGCGATGGCGCGGTTGCGTTCTTCCTTGTGGAGGGCGGCGTCGAGTGTGGTTTTGCGGCGGCCGGTAGCGCGGGTGTAGCGATCGCGCAGTTTGGTGAGTGTGCGTGCGCTGGGTGGTGCGAATGTGAAGTCGCCGCCGGCGAGTGAATCGCCGATGCGGATGTGGTGATCGAGATTGGGGAGTGGTGTGATGTGTGCAGCGCGTGTTTCTGGGCATTCGATGACGACGGAGAGCCAGAGTCGCAGTTCGCAGAGCCAGACGGCGATTGGGTTGCGGTCGACGCCGAAGATGGAGCGTGTGAGGGTGTCGCGTCTGATGACGTCGATGGCGCGTGGATCACCGCTGCGGGCGAGGAGGTTGGCGATGCATTCGAGCATGTGGACGAGGAATGCGCCGGATCCGCAGGCGGGGTCGAGGATGCGAAGGTTGGTGAGGGTGTTGCGTGTGTCGGGTGTGAGGTGGAGTGGTGTGTTGGGTTGTTCGAGTGCGTGTGGTGGGAGGTCGACGAGTGCTGAATGCAGTGCGTCTTTGACGACTTGGTCGACGAGCATTGGTGGTGTGTAGAACGAGCCGGTGCGATGGCGTTCGGCGGCGTTCATGAGGCATTCGAAGGCGCGGCCCAGCATTTCTGGGTCGACGGCGGCTTCGGACCATGTGGTGGAGTCTTCGTGTGCGGTGAAGCGGTAGCGATCGAGGACATCGCCGATGAGAGCCGTGAGTGCGTCGTCGGTGAAGCGGAGGGTGCGGAGTTTTTGTTCGAGTGGTGTTGGTGCGAAGAGTCCGCCGTTGAGGAATGGGATGTCGCCGAAGGTGCGGGCGGCTGGTGCGCGTTGGCGGAGTGGGGTGTT
>JANYFO010000302.1 GCA_025362635.1 Gemmatimonadaceae bacterium
CTTCCCATTTTTGCATGTCACTGGACATGGAGAGATGAAATTTAGCGATGTCGAGATTGCACGGTTGCGCGAGTATCTCAAGCGCGGCGGTTTTCTGCATGTCGACGATAACTACGGACTCGACGAAAGTTTTCGTCGTGAAATCAAGCGTGTTTTTCCGGATCGTCCATTGGTCGAGGTGCCATACGCGCACCCGATATACCATGTCGTCTATGAGTTTCCCGCTGGTCCGCCAAAAATTCATGAACATGACGGAAAGCCGGCGCAGGGCTTTGGCATTTTTATCGGCAATCGCCTCGCCGTGTACTACACATTTTCCGCAGACCTCGGCAACGGATGGGAAGATGTGGGGACCTATACCGATCCGCCCGCGCTCCATGAGCAAGCCATACGCATGGGTCTGAATTTATTTACGTATGCGGTGACCAGTCGGGTGCAACCGTGACGGCGCCATCACTGCGCGGTGCGCTCGGTACTAGCGTGACGTCGCTCACGCTTGCCGATCGTGTGGCGCGCGAACAAGCAGCACTGCGCACAAAAGCTGGCGTAACGGTTGTGTTGTTCGCGCTCGCTGCGCTGGTCGTATGCGGGGCGGTGGGTGCGTTCCTATTGAACGCCGGGCGCTGGATGACCCTTTGGGCACCGTTACCCGTGACCTTGTGGGCGGTGGCGCTCGTTGCGGCGACGACGGGCGCGTTATTTTTTGTGCGTCGGAATTCTGCTGCGCTATCAATCACGTCGATTGCCGCCGCGATTGAAGCGGAGCAGCGGTTGCGCGCCGGCTCGTTACGCGGCGCGTTGGAAGTCGGGCAGAGTGGTGTGCTCGGTGCGCGCGCAGCTGAGGATGTAGCGCGTCGCTTATCACCAGCGGTGTTAGTGCCGCGGCTCGCACAGCGGCTCGCGCGCGCCCTTGCGCTCGCGGTTGTGTGCGCGGTGCTCGGAGCGACGGTTGCCACGCTTGCGGCGCGACTGTCTTCCGATGGCTTTGCGGCAATGCGGCATCCGATACGTGCGTGGCGCGGCTTGCTGTTACCGGCGTTGGCGTTTGATCGCGTGCCGACGTCGGTGCCACGCGGCATGCCACTCACGGTTCGCCTGTCGGCAGAAGGTCGCCGCGTGATCACCGTGTCGCGCCGATCATCAGGCGAGGCGTGGCGCGATACCAATATCGTCGTGCGCAGTGAAAGCGGCGTGGCAACACTCGCCCTTGGTCCCGTGCTAGCGCCGATCTCGTTACGCCTGAGCGATGGTCGCGCACCGGTCGCGGAGGCCACAATTGCCGTCGCAGATCGTGGGTGGATTGGTGATGTGTCGTTGTTCGCGCAGTATCCGACGTATTTACAGCGCGCAAACGAAAATCTTGAAGCCGTACCGCCGTTGCGCGTGCCGCGCGGAACTCGCGTGCGCGTCACGGCGACGCTGCGTGGCGGTGCGCGCGATGCGATGCTCACTGATGGCCGCGATACCGTGCGTTTCGGTGCGGAATTGGGTGGGAAAGCCACGGATGACGGCGCGCTTGCTGTGACGGCGACGATCCCGCTGGATCGCGACGGCAAGTGGGCATGGATTGCGTCCGCCGCAACCCGCGATGTGGGTGGCGTGGCAACATTGCCCCCCGAATTACCGGATGCGTTACCGTTTACGGTCGTACCAGATCGTGCTCCGGAAGTTGTCATTCGCGCGCCGAAGTCGGATACAACCATTGCTGCGAGCGGTGTCGTTCCGGTGATTGTGCAGGCGAGCGATGATCATGGCGTTGGCAACGTCGCGTTGCTGGTGTGGCGCGAATCGGGCACGCCGGGTGCAGTGAAACGGGAACGAGTTGACGTGGCCGATCCGCAATCGCCAGTCTTCATTGGCGGCGCGACGGTGGCACTAGACGGACGTGATTTGCAGCCCGGCGACAAGCTACATGTTGTCGCGGTGGCGACGGACAATTCGCCGTGGCGTCAGCAGACGCAAAGTGCCGAAGTGATCTTGCGCGTACCTAGTTTGGCGGAGCAGCGATCACTGGTGCGGTCGCTTGCCGATTCGCTCGCGGCGCGAGCGGCGCAAGTTGCTGCGCAAGAAAAGAAGCTTGCACAGAATACCGCAGACGCGTCGCGTAATCGTGATTTGAAAAATGGTGGACGCGCTGAGGGCACACAGTCAAACGGCGCACCAAAATCGCCAACGCAGTCGGGCAAAGAAGGATCGATGACGTTCGCGGCGGCAGAGAAAGCGAAACAATTGGCGCGTGATCAGCAACAGCTCGGGGCGCGCGTTGATTCGTTGCGGTCCAGCGCGAAAGAGTTGGAAAACCGTTTAAAAAATGCTGGTGCGCTCGATACCGCGATGGCGGCTCGCATGCGCGACGTACAGAAGTTGTTGCGTGATGCGATGACGCCAGAAATGCAGAAGCAATTGGCCGCACTCGAAAAAAGTACAGAACGATTGAGCGGTACTGAAGCGCAGCAATCGATGGAGCAGTTGGCAGCGCAACAACAACAGATGCGTGATCAGCTGGAGAAAAGCGCCGAAATGCTCAAGCGCGCTGCGCTCGAAGGGGCGATGGGTACGCTGCGCGATGACGCGAAAGAATTGGCAAAGGCCGAACAACGGTTGGCCGACAAAATGGACGCGAAAAAGGGCGAGAAGGGTGGCGCGAAGTCCGGCGATGCGCCGATGGACGCGAAAGCGTTAGCCGAACGATCGAAATTGCTCGAGCAAGAGATTGAACGACTCACGAAACGCTTGGCGGATGCCGGTGCCAAGCCCGGTGCGTCGAAAACGAAAGCCGCGCAATCGATGGCCAATGAGGCCGCCGCCGCGATGCAACGCGCAGCGCAACAAGCCGCGAAGGACGCGTCAAAAGGTGCGAACGAGCAGCAGGGCGAAAAGGCCGGCGATTCCAACGTCGAGAAGAACGGCGAAAAAGGTGGTGCGCAGTCAGGAGCGGATCCTGAGCGGAAGCCAGACGGCCAACAATCCAACGCCAAGGATGGACCAAAGTCGCCAACAGCGAAGGGCGCGTCGGCGGATGGACAAGAGGGCAAACCGGGTGGAGAGAAAGGCGGAGAAAAGGGCGGTGAAAAGGGCGGGCAACCAGGTGGTGGCGCGGGAGGAAATAGCGAAGGTGGCAACGACGCACGCAAAGCATCCGATGCGATGAATCGTGCGGCGCAGCAACTCACGTCGGCGCGTGACGCGCAAGTTGAGGCGTGGAAAACAGAGCTATCCCAAGAGCTCGATCAGTCGATCAACGAAACGATGCAGTTGGCGCGACAACAGGCGAATCTTGAACAACGCGCGCGGCAACAAGGCGCGAATGCGCAAGGAATGCAGGGTGAGCAAGGGGCGGTGCAACAAGGGGTGCAACAAGCGGCGGAGCGTCTCGAAAAAGCTGGCCGTAGTTCGTCGCTGCTCTCACAACGTTCGCAGAAAGCGATGGGCGAAGCCCAACGTCGCGTCTCGCAAGCCACGCAGCAGATGGGCAACGCCACGCAACCAGGTGGGTCCGAAACGGCGCAGTCGGCCATGAAAGATGCGACTGAAGCACTCAATCAAGCGTTAAGCTCACTCGTGCGGGATCGCGAGCGCGTGAACAGTGCGCAGTCGGCATCAGGTTTCACGGAGATGATGGAACAGCTGAAGCAGCTCGCGCAGCAGCAAGGATCGTTGAACGGACAGATGCAGGGACTGAACCTCATGCCCGGTGGGGCAAAGGGTCAGCAAGCGCAAGCGCAATCACGCGCGCTTGCAAAACAACAGCGCGACGTGGCGAAGTCGTTAGCCGACGTGTCCGATGCGGATGCGACCGGTCGCACCGACGCGTTGGCCAAAGAAGCGCAGTTACTCGCGCAACAGATGGAACGCAGTGGGATCGATCCAAACGTGGCAACACGCCAACAGCAGCTATATCGCCGCTTGCTCGATGCAGGCCGCTTTCTCGAACAGGATGAACGCGACGATCAAGGACCGCGCGAAGCCAAAGCCGCCAACGGCCTCACCGCGCGCGGTACCGTCGACGGACTGCAGTCGGGAAAAGCGGGCACAAAGTACGCCCCACCCACTTGGAACGAATTGCGAGGGCTCGGACCTGAAGAGCGCCGTCTCGTGATTGAATACTTCCGCCGTCTCAATGGCAGTCCGTAATCGCGAGCGCATGGTCGCGTGGGTGATGACGTGCGCGATACTTCATGCGGGAGTCGAGCCGCAGATTGTGGGTGCGCAAGCGGGAACGTCGATCGTAACCGCAGCTGTCACCGACAGCATCGATCCGCTGGCCCGCGCCCTTGACGCGGAAGACAAACGCGATTTAAAAAAGGCGGCAAGCGCGTATCGCGAAGTGTTGCAACGTTCGTCGGTGCCAGGGGCGAGTGACGGCGATCGCATCGATATGGCGCTCCTCGGGCTCGAACGCATTTGGGCGGAGATGGGTGCGCGCGATTCAATACTGCCCGTGGTGCAGCGTGTGATCGTTCTGCGTCCCGCTGACCCAACCGCGCGCGGCATCCAACTCCGCACCCTGGTGGGCATGGGTCGCGATGACGAAGCGAAAGCCGCGTTTTCCGGATGGCGTCGCAGCGCTGCAGGGGACGGCGCACCATTTCGCGAGTACGCGCGGTTACTACTCGCCGCCGGTCGCGCGCAAGCCGCCGACTCGGTGCTCGGCGAGGCGGGCCGCTTGCTCGGCGCGGCCGGTATGATCTCGGGCGAAGTGGCGCAACTCCACGTGGCACTCGGTCGATGGTCTGCTGCGGCCGTCGCGTTCCGGCAGTCGCTTATCGACCAACCGTATCTCGAAACGGCAGCCATGTTCGCGTTGCAACGCGCGCCACTGGCCGTACGCGACTCCATTCGCACAGTGCTGCGCGCCGATCCCGTCACACTCCTGCCACGCCGATTACTCGCGACACTCGAACTCACATGGGGAGAACCGCGTCGCGCGTGGGCGGCCCTCTCCTCCGTGCAGGCCGACGATTCGACGGCGGCGTCGTGGCGTGCCTTCGGTGAGCGCGCGGAGTTTGCACAATCGTGGTTGGTTGCGCGTGATGTCTGGCTGGCTGTGCTTGCGCGACGCAGTACCGACCCTGCGGGGCAGCTTGAGGCGCAACAACACGCCGCACAAGCAGCGCTCAGCGCCGGAGACGCGACCTCGGCGCTAGAGATTGTGCGTCGGCCGAGCAACGCGAAACTGGAACCGGCGCTCCGCGTGCGCACACTGCTGCCGATCGAAATTGGAGCGCTCGGCGAACTCGGTCGCGGAGCCGAAGCACAAAAGCGTCTCGACGACAGCGCCAAATTACTCGATGAACAGACGCGTGCCGCGATGGCGCGTCCGCTGGTCGCGGCATGGTTGCGCGCGGGTGATCTCGAACGCGCACAATCTGCGGTGAAGAGCAGTGATCTCGTCGACGATGACGAAACCGCCGGTTGGCTGGCTCTCTACCAAGGAGACCTCGTCACAGCACGCAAACGTCTGGTGCGCGCTGAGACAAAACGAATCGAACTGGTAGATGCACTTGGGTTGCTCGCTCGGACCCGCATCACCAGTTCACCGAGTTTGGGGCAGGCATTTTTATTTTTAGCGCGACGCGACAGTAGCGCTGCTGCACAACGGTTTATTCAACTCGCCGACTCAGTAGGTGACGCCGCGCCGGCATTGCTCGCGCTTGCGGCGCGAATCGAAGCGGCACGCAGCGACGCCGCGCGCGTATCACCACGCGCATTTGTGCTGTGGGATCGCATTGTCGCGACTTACCCGCGAAGCCCAGAAGCGCCAGATGCGTTGCTGACCTCGGCGCGTGCGCTTCGTGACGCCAACGACAAAGCCGGCGCAATCGCGCGCTACGAAACGTTGCTCGTCGATTATCCTGAGAGTGCGCTCTTGCCTCAAGCGCGGCGCGACCTCGAACGACTGCGTGGTTCAGTCCCACCCAACATCTTCGCTCACTGATTCGCATGTTGCTTCGATCGCTCAGATCTCTCCGATGGTTCGCGTGCGTTGCGCTATGCGTGGCGTTGCCCATGCATGCGCAGCAGCTGTTGGTGCCGATGGATGATGGCCAGCGCAATCATCTAAAAGCGTACGGCGTCGCGTATCTCGCACTAAAAACCGGCCAGAAAGTTGAATGGTTTTTGAACTATCGCGGTGGCGCATTTTTGCTGCCGGATGCCGCGGATCTCCGTCGTCGTGCAGCGCTGGACGGTGTCACCGTGCAAGCCATGAACGACGGCGCCGTTTCCGCCGCGCGCGCGGAAATTGCCGGCGGCAATATGGACGTGGTGGTGCTCGAGCGCGCACCTAAAATTGCGATTTACCGACCTGCCAATCAGCCACCGTGGGATGACGCCGTGACACTCGCGCTCACATACGCGGGCATCGATTTCACGTCGGTGTGGGACGACGACGTTATGAAAGGCGACCTGTCCAAGTACGATTGGGTCCATCTCCATCACGAAGACTTTACGGGGCAGTACAACAAGTTGTACCTCGCATATCGCGATGCGCCGTGGTTTGTCGCACAGCGTGACCGCGACCTCGCCATGGCAAAAAAGTTTGGTATGAATGACGTGCCGTCGCTGAAAAAGGCGGTGGCCGAAGGTATTCGAACATTCGTTGAGAAGGGCGGGTTTTTATTCGCGATGTGTGGCGCGACAGAATCGCTCGATCTTGCGATCGCGTCTGCGACCGTCGATATCGCGGGCCCGTTTAGCGATGGCACACCCCCAGCGCCGGATGCCGATGCACGCATGGCGTGGACGCGCACGCTTGCATTTACCGGCGCACACATCGAACCGTCGCCGTATATCAATGCGTTGAGTGATATCGATGGACATCAGGTGAATGTGCCTGCCCGTCGTCAGCCGCTCGGCACGTTCTCTCTGTTTGATTTTTCGGCAAAGCTCGATCCCGTGGCGACGATGCTCGTGCAGAGTCATCGCTCAGTCGTTCCTGATTTTTATGGTGTGACCACCAGCTTCAATCGTGCAATTATCAAACCGGGCGTTACCGTCCTCGCCGCTGAGGATGGTGCGCCGTGGGCCAAGTATCTCCATGGTGATTACTTCAAAGGGTCGTGGACATTTCTCGGGGGACATGATCCTGAAGATCCACAACATGCCATTGGTAGTGCCCCAACCGATTTGTCGTTGCGTCCAAATTCGCCCGGTTATCGTCTGATTCTCAACAACGTGCTTTTTCCCGCCGCGAAAAAGAAGCCGCGTAAGACGTGAGCGCCAATGCACCCGCGCTCATTGGTGAAACGCGTCTCTCTCGTCCAGCTGCTGCGGCAATGCGCACCGCGATCAAGCTTGCCGGCGGTAACGAAGTGTGCTTTGTGGGGGCCGTCGACGACGATGGCGTGATCACGACCGTGCGTGCTGTGGCGCGTGGCGACATACGCAGCGTGCTGGCGTTGCCGGGCATCGCTGAGCGCGGCGAGATGTTGCTGCACAACCATCCGTCTGGTGGTCTCGAGCCAAGTGATGCGGATCTGGAAGTGGCGTCACGCGTGCACCTGAATGGCGTTGGCTTTGGCATCATCGATAACAACGCCACGCGTGTTTATGTGGTGGTCGAAGTGCCCCGCGCATCCACCCGCGTTCCTGTTTCACCAGACGACGTTGACGCTATTCTGGGCCCCTTCGGACAAGTCGCGCACGCCATGCGCACGGTGCACGGCAATCGCGACTACGAGGATCGTCCGGCACAGCGTGCGATGGCCGCCGCCGTTACAGAAGCGTTTAATGCGGGCGGCGTGGCGATCCTCGAAGCTGGGACCGGTGTTGGCAAATCGTTGGGTTACCTGATCCCTGCGTTACGATGGGCCGCGGCCAACGGTGAACGGACTGTCGTTTCCACAAATACGATCACGCTGCAAGAGCAGCTTGTGAACAAAGATTTACCGTTCTTGCAGCGAGCGCTGGGCGATCAGCCGGTACGGTTTGCATTGCTCAAAGGATGGCGGAATTACCTGTGCCTACAGCGTTTGGATCAGGCGCGCGGTGCAGGGTCCACGTTGTTTGATGAAGGCGCAGTTGGTGAATTGGAGCAGATTATTAAGTGGGCCGAGCGGACGCGTGACGGGACGCTGTCCGACTTGGCGGTTGCGCCGCGCAGCGAAGTGTGGGATGAGGTTGCGGCGGAGCCGGATTTGTGCGGGCGGATGAAGTGTGCGCACTACGACAAGTGTTTTCTGTTTAAGGCGCGACGCGAAGCGGCCCAAGCGGATGTGGTCGTGGTCAATCATCATTTGTTGCTGAGTGATGTCGCGGTCCGTCGCACGTCGCAGAATTGGGATGACGCCGCGGTGTTGCCGGCGTACAAACGGTTGGTGGTGGACGAAGGTCATCATCTCGAAGATGCGGCGGCCGCGCATCTTGGGGCGTCGGTCACGCGTCGATCGATGGCGCGATTGTTTGCGCGGATGGAACGTCGCGGCAAAGGTTTGTTACCCGCGCTGGCTGCTCGGCTTGGCGGTGCGTCGGATTTGCTCAGCGTTGCGTCGCTCGATTTGGTGAAGGAACGATTAGGTCCGAGTTCAGCCACTGCGCGTGATCGTTCGCAATTGTTGTTTGAATTGTTGGCGATGGTGTTGCAAGACGAGAACACGCCGGTGCTGCGATTGACGGATGCGTTTGCCGAGCATCCGGCGTGGCGCGGCGGAATTGAGAGTACCCTCAATGAGTTACTGACCGAAATTGGGTTGCTCTCGCAAGGATTGCAGTTGGTGCGCGAACGCTTGGAGAGCGACGAGAAGAAGAGCGAAGAGATGGCGCCACTCATTGGCGAGCTGCGCGGCGTAACACGTCGTATGGAGAGTGCCGGTGATGCACTCGCGCGCGCATTGCGGGTGCCGCCACCCGGAGCGCCGGTGGTGCGATGGATGGAGCTCACCGGAAAAGCGGGACCCGATCGCAACATTGCGCTGCATTGCGTGCCACTCGATCTCGCGCCGGTTCTGCGCGACGATTTGTTCGCGCGTGTGGAGACGGCAATTGTGACCAGTGCGACGTTGGCCACTGACGGCGACTTCGAGTTCCTTGAGCAGCGTCTTGGACTGGACGACACAAAGCTGTCGCTGCATTCCGCGATATATCCGTCGCCGTTCGATTATCCGCGGCAAGCGATGCTCGTGGTGCCGACGGATCTTCCGGCGCCGAACGAAGATGCGCGCGGGCACTTTCTGGCGGTCGTGCAACAATTGCGCGATTTACTCGAGGCCAGTGATGGTGGTATCTTCGCGCTATTCACGAGCCATCGCGATGTGCGTGAAATGGCGCAGCAGTTGCGCGAGTCCGGACACGATGCGCGCTATCCATTGCTCGTACACGGCGAAGAAAGTCGCGACGTACTGTTACAACGATTTCGGGATGCGGGACGCGCCGTGTTGCTCGGCACGGCGACATTTTGGGAAGGCGTGGATGTGCCGGGTGACGCGTTACGCGGAATCCTGATCGCGAAGTTGCCGTTCCGTGTGCCCACCGAACCGATGGTGGCCGCGCAGTGTGAGGCCATCGAAGCGCGGGGCGGCAATGCGTTTGGCGAATTCATGCTGCCACATGCTGCGTTGCGCCTGAAGCAAGGTTTCGGTCGGCTCATTCGCACCGCCTCTGATCGCGGTGTGGTGGTGCTGAGCGACCCGCGCGTGCTCACCAAACGGTATGGTCGTGAATTACTGGCTGGATTACCGCCAGCGCGTCGAATTTCTGGCCCGTGGTCGCGAATGCGTGACGACATCGCCAACTTCTATAGCGCATCGTCGCGCTAACTCACCTTCGCACATCAGGGTATGCCACTTTCTCCGAGCAAGATCGTTTGTGTGGGCCGAAACTATCGCGAACACGCGCGGGAGATGGGCAGCGATGTCCCTTCCGAACCGATGTTGTTTCTCAAACCGTCGTCGTCGATCATTCGTCCGGGTGAGAATATTGTGTTGCCAACCGTCTCAACGCACGTTGAGTTTGAAGGCGAAATTGGACTCGTGCTTGGCCGTCGGCTGTGCAAAGCGACGCAGGCAGAAGCGATAGCGGCACTCACGCATGTCGTCGCGTTAAACGACGTCACCGCGCGTGATTTGCAGAGGACTGACGGCCAGTGGGCGCGCGCCAAAGGAATGGATACCTTTCTTCCGCTCGGCGAGCCGGCCGCGGTTCCCGCAGACTTGGCGTCCATTACTGTGGTCACTCGTCTCAATGGCGTGGAGTGCCAGCGCGCGACCGCGGCCGACATGGTTTTCGACATCCCGACGCTCCTGGCCTACATTTCTCAGTTCATCACGCTTGAAGCGGGCGACGTGGTCGCAACGGGTACGCCGGCAGGTACGAAGCAGTTGCATCCGGGTGATGTGGTGGAAGTTGAACTCGTTGGTCTGAGCATCGTGTCAAACCCCGTCGTCGCAGGCAAATAGCAGCGTTCGTCCCACTAAATCTCGAGCAGTCCGGCACACTGTCGAGCTGCTCGGGTACAGCATCGCGGAATGTCATCAACGCCAACGCCTCCACGTATCGATTCTGACGCACCCAACGCAGCGGGTGAGTCAACTCGTCCGCGTGGGCGTCGCGCACTCTCGGCGCGGGCGAAACAGGGCGGTGAGCCAAAAAGTGAAGGGCGCTCCACGCGAGCGGTGTCGCTCGCCGTGGCACTGCATCTCGCGATCGGTGTCGCGTGCTTGGAACTACTCACATTTGGACATGGTCTCGTCGGTTTTCTGGGGTTAGGCAAAGCCACTGAACCACGTGAAGAACGCATCTCGTACGTCACACCGCGTGCGCCCACCGTCGTCGCGAGCAAGCCCACCACAACGCCGCCCAAGTCCGCTCCGCAAGCGCCACCGAGGCTGCAGGCGCCATCAGAGACGCCAACCGTTGGGGTACCAATAGATGCGCCGCCTCCGGTTTCAACGACCCCGGCACGTGTGGACACGGGAAGCGGCGGTGTCGGCGCCGGTAATGGTGTTGGCGCGCTCGATCCGAATTTGCGTGGCGTGATGCCCGGATACACGGATGCGCGCATTTGGCGTGGACCCATCGGCAGTGGCGGCGCTCCGGCACCCGGTCGCAATGGTACGCAACGTTTGGACAGCATCATTTCGTTCGCCATCTCGTCGGCCGCAGATTCGCTTGATGCAATTGCGCGTGCGCAAGGACGCTATGCGAAAGCGCCGGGTGATTGGACCAAGACAGACAAAAATGGCGACAAATGGGGCTGGGACAGCAAAGGTATTCGTCTTGGGAAAGTCGTCATTCCGAATGCGCTGCTCGCCTTGTTGCCGCTCAATGCGCAGGTGGCGATGTCGGGGAATCCGTCGGCGACCGATCGTGATCGGCGTCTGTCGTTGGCGCGCGACGACATTATGCGCATGGCCGATCGCACGCTGGGTGAGCAGGACTTTCGTAAACTCGTGACCGAGTTGCGCGAACGTCGGGAAAAGGAGCGTCGTGATCGGTTACGCGCGCCGGATGCGTCGACGGTTGTGGCGAAACCGTAGGGGAGCTGACGAATGGATTTACGGGGGATGATCGTCCCGTACCAGTCTTTTGAATTTGAAGATCGATCAACGACAAATGATGAACGGATTCAAGCGCCGGGTAAGCGTTTTCCGTTTCGTCTATCCCCGCTACGCCCCCGCGTCCTGCGACAAGTAGGCCACCGCCGCATCCAAGCGGCCAAGCGACCGCTCTCGCCCAACGTACAACAACACATCGAAAATACCCGGGCTGACCGTTAGCCCCGTCAGCGCGACCCGCAGCGGCTGAAATATCTTGCCACCGGAAATTTCGCGCTCTTCCGCCAGTTTCCGCAGCGCGTCTTCCATCGCGTGTGCATCCCACAGCGGTAGCGATGCCAGGCGATCTCGCGTGGCCTGCAGGATGTCCGCCGTCGCGGCGACATCACGCCACTGCTTGCCCATTGCTTCAGGGTCGTACTCCACCGAATCGCGAAAAAAGTGCGCGGCCAGCGTCGCGATTTCATCCGTGGTACGCGCGCGCACGCGCAACAGTTCGAGTAATCCGAAATACCAATCGTGCCGCGCGTGCAATTCGGCCGCCGTCGCTAACCCAGCGCGCTCAAATGCGGGTGTCACAAACGGTTCCAACTCTTCCAACGAAATTTTCGCGAGATGTTGCCCGTTCATCCACTCCAATTTCTTTGTGTCAAAAATGCCGGCCTTTTTTTGTAGGCCGTGAACGTCAAACTTGGCGATGAGTTCGTCCATCGTCATTACTTCGGTGTCGTCACCCGGCGACCACCCTAATAGCGCGAGAAAGTTGAGCATCGCGCCCGGCAACAACCCTTGATACTGATAGTCGCCCACGGCGGTGGCCCCGTGGCGCTTAGACAGCTTCTTGCCATCCGGCCCGTGGATCATCGGCACGTGTGCAAACTGCGGCACCTCGGCGCCCAGCGCGCGATACAGCAGAATCTGTTTGGGCGTATTGGAAATGTGATCGTCGCCACGCATTACGGTTGTGATACGCATCGCGATATCGTCCGACACGACGGCCATGTTGTACACCGGCGTGCCATCGGATCGCAACACGACAAAATCTTCAATGTCCGCGTTTGGAAACACGATGCGCTCATGCACCAAATCATTCCACTCGGTGCTTCCTTCGGGCACCTTAAATCGAATCGCGTACGGCTCACCGTGCGCCAGTTTGTCGGCCTCTTCTGTGGCGCTGATCAACGCCATCCGTCGATCGAAACGAAACGCGAGTCCGCGCGATTCCGCGTCATTGCGCAATCGCTCGATTTCAGCGAGTGGGGTAAAGTCACGATAGGCCGCGCCAACATCAAGTAACTGCTGCGCATCACGCTGATGCTGCGCCAGATTGGCGCCTTGATGCACAACCTCCTCATCCCACGTGAGGCCGAGCCATTCAAGACCTTGAAAGATTGCACGGGTGCTCTCGTCGGTGCTGCGCTGTCGATCGGTATCCTCGATGCGCAACAGAAAATCGCCGCCAAATTTGCGCGCGTATAACCAGTTAAAAAGCGCGGTACGCGCGCCACCCACATGCAAAAACCCAGTGGGCGATGGAGCAAAGCGCACACGAGGGCGCGGCGAAGCAGACGTCATATGACGAAACCGGACCGGTAGGTCAGGGAGAACGATCAAAACTCGTACATCAGGAAATCGGACCTCCTAAAACGACAACGCGGGCCCGCCGACAGAGCAGCGAACCCGCGGAGCGGAGGAAGCGGGATTCGAACCCGCGATAGAGATTGCTCCCTATGCCGGTTTAGCAAACCGGTGCCTTCAGCCTCTCGGCCATCCCTCCTCTAGCTCTGCCACAAACAGTGGGTCGGCCAGACTGTCAATCTGACCGCGTGGCTGGCCGCGGTCAACGGGCTTGACGTGTTACTTCTTGTCCACCATAAGCGACGAATCGCGTCGTGCCTTGAACTCCGTGCCGTCACTCCAGCGCGGCCACGACTCGGCCCTGGCAACACGCCAGCCCACCTGAAAGAGCGCTCGCATGTCCTCAACCGCGCCTGTTAAATCCCAGTCAGGTTTTACTTCGTCGCTGGGTTGGTGGTAGTCCTTTGACGTGTATTCATCGCGCTTCGTTTTGCCGTACGTCGAATCTTTCCCGATAAATTGTGTGCCCGCATTGACGTACAGCGACGGCACGCCTTTCTTCGCAAACTCGAAATGATCAGATCGGAAGAAAAATCCTTTCTCCGGTTCTGGATCAGGCGCGAGCACTCGACCGCTCGGTCTAATCACGTCGGCGAGAATTCCGTCCAGCGTTGAATTACCAAAGCCGACGACGACCAGATCTTTCGTGCGTCCCCATTGATTGAATTCGTCGATGTTGATATCCGCCAACACCTTATTCAACGGCATCAGCGGATGCTCGGCAAAATACTTCGCGCCGACGAGGCCCTTTTCTTCGCCGGTGAGCGCAATGAACATGATCGAGCGGGCGGGGGGCGTTGGAAGTTTGGTGAAGGCCTTCGCAATTTCGAGAATTGACGCGCATCCAGACGCGTTGTCCAATGCGCCGTTAAAAATCTGATCGCCTTTGATTGCGGTGTCACGACCGAAATGATCCCAATGGGCGGTGTACAACACGTATTCGTTTTTGCGTGCAGGGTCCGATCCGACAACCGTGGCGACCACATTGTGCGACTTCACCACACGCGAATCGATGCGCAGATGAAACTTGCCAATTGCACCGAGTGGAACGGGCGTGAAATCTTTGCGGCGTGCAGCGGCTTTGAGTGTCGCGAAATTCTTTCCAGCAGCCGTGAGCAACTCTTCCGCTTTCTGTTGCGTCATCCATGCTTCGAATTGCGTGCGAGTCTTGTTGCCGTCGAGCGACACTACATCGAAATTTTCTCGCGCAACGCCGCTGATCGCCTGGTACGGATAGCCCGCCGGCCCCGTCTCGTGAATGATGATCGCGCCAGCCGCACCCTTCGCTGATGCAATTTCGTATTTGTAGGTCCAGCGTCCGTAGTACGTCATCGCGTTGCCCTTAAACATTGAGGCATCGAGTTTGGTCGAATCTTTTGGATCGGGTACGGCCGGATCGTTGATGAGCATGACAATGATCTTTCCTTTCACGTCCACGCCTTTGTAATCGTCCCATCCATATTCCGGCGCAACTACGCCATAGCCGACAAACACCATGTCCGCGTTGACGTCGATCACCGGCACATCACGGCGCGAGATGGCCATGTAGTCGGAAGGAAACGACATTGGAATGACACGACTGCCGATCATCACCGACGCTTCAGGATGCGAGGTAAATCCGCGCAGCGCGACATCTTGTACGTACGAGCCGTCGGGATTGCCCGAGGTCAGCCCCAATTGTTTGAACTGATCCGCGAGATAACGAATCGTTTTATCTTCGCCCGGTGTTGCTGGACCTCGGCCCTCGAGCGAGTCGTCGCTTAATGCTTTCGTGTGTGCGAGCAGGCCCTCGGTCGTAATGGCGGCGAGTGCGGGAGCGAGCGTCGAACTGTCGGGATTCGTCGACGAGACGTCTTGGAGGGCTGGCTTGTCGCCAGCGCATGCAGCGATGAGTACGGTCGCAGTAAAAGAGGCGAGTCGCAAAATATGAGCGCGGAATAGTCGCATAACTTTCTTGGAAAAATGGTGAACGAAACAGGATTACCAATCGAGTCGCGTGATGCGACCACCACCGCCAGCTATCCACGCGCGATGTCCCGCCGCGGCAACACCAGTAAAAACTTGATCGCTGATCGTGCGCCATGTTTTCGCACCGTCACTGGTCACGAACGCGCCACCAAACCCAACAACGACGGCAGTCTGCGTGCCTTCACTCGGTACCCATGCGACACCGGACAGCGCGCCCGGTAGCGGCGGCCGAGGGCGCATAGTCCACGTGGCGCCACCATCATCAGTGACGCCGACGACAGCGCTTGATGTGTCGGTACGCAGCGCATTGATATCCGCGGCCGTCGCAATCCCATGCACGGCGTCGCGAAACGCGAGCCCAGTCAGTCCGGCAACCTTTCCGCGAACAAACGGTGTCTCCGACGCGCGCCACGTCAGGCCCGCATCGGTGCTGCGAAACAAGCGTGCTCCAGGCGAGCCAGTCGCGATGAACGCATTTGTTGCGCTACTGTGCGCGACACACAATCCGCTTGATGCAAACGCCCCTTCGCCGACGAGCGGCGCGGGCACAGCGCTCGGTGCCAACAACGACCACGACGTGCCCGCATTGTCGGTACGCAAGATGAGGGTGCGTCCGGCCGACGCATCACTAAAGGCGATGCCGCGCTTCGCGTCGAGAAACGTGAGACAATCATAAAACGCCACCGTATCGCGATTCGTGAATTGCAGCGCCCACGTCTGGCCACCGTCCGTGGTGTGATAGATGCGTGACTTTGTGCCAGCGCCCGAGGACAAAATCCACGCGGTATCTGCGCTTGCGGCGTGCACGTCGCGAAACTCAAGCGTATCGCCGCTTGGTGTCGCGACGGTGCTCCAGTGATCGCCACCGTCGAGCGTGCGCAGCACAATGCCCCCGTGTCCCGATGCCCAAACAACGCGATCAGTAACGGCATGCACTGCCTGAATGAGCTGCGTGGTCCCACTCGATTGTTCCGTCACACGCAGCGCTGGAGCAAACGCCTGCGCGCCGACGTTTAGCGGACCGAAGATGGCGAGCACAACAGCGGCGCATCTAACGTGTGAGCGAAAACTGTGGAAGGCTACCGGCATGGCGAGCAGTGTTGAGGGAATGGGACGCGTTTTTGGAACGTATTGTGAAGCAAAGCGTCTTGCCACGCGCCGTTACGTGCTGCTCGAAGTTGTCCTCTCTGGCGCGACGCGGGCACGTTGCTTCTATTGTGAGTTGTCAGAATCACGAATTAATTATCGCAACACTCCACCTCGGGACAAAATGTCCACTTTTCTTTCGTTTCCGTCACGCCGTCGATTGTCTGGCGCGCCTCTGCTTGCGTTTGCGAGCGCACTCTTTGCGCTGAGCGCATGCAGCGACAAGACTACCGAACCGGCAAGTTCTGTGTCGAGCATTGCGGTGACGCCGCGTGTGACTGATCTGCGTATCGGCTCCACACAACAGCTCGCAGCATCAGCATTTGATGTAAAAGGCGCTGCCGTGTTAGGAAAGATCTTTGTGTGGTCCTCGGCCGAACCCACGATTGCCACCGTCTCGGCAACCGGCTTGGTCACGGTCCTCGGCGCAGGTTCGACGTCGATCTTTGCGCGCGTTGATAATGTCAGCGGGTATGCGGCCATCGTTGGCAGTTCGCCAATATCGACCGTGAGTATCGTCCCGTTGAGCGGCGTGTTGCCGCCGGGGCAAAGCGTGCAGTTGGTGTATAGCACGTCCGATGCGTCGGGAGGTTTGATTCTCGGACGACCGCTCACCTTTACGTCGTCAGCGCCATCGGTTGTAACGGTATCGAGCACTGGCTTGCTGACCGGCGTCGCGTCGGGCACTGCTACGGTCTCACTGGTAACCGAAGGTAAGACGGCCACGGTGAACGTGACGGTTGCGCCGCTCGCACCGGTTGCGACAATTGCGTTAACCCCGATTGCGTCCACCGCCGCGACGGGTGCAACAGTGCAGCTGACGGCCACGTTGCGCGCGGCTGATGGCACGCTGATCACGGGCCGGAATATTGTATTTACGACCTCTGCCGCAACGGTGGCAACCGTATCGGCGTCAGGGCTCGTCACAGTGCTTACCCCAGGTTCGGTAACGATTACGGCGGCCAGTGAAGGCAAGAGTGCAACGGCGACGATCAATCAATTGGTGAGCGGGACGAGCATCGTAGTCGCTGGCCCAGTCAACTCCACGTACAACTTCTTTATTCTCGTACCGTCTGACGCGCGTACACTGAATGTGACGTTGCGCGGTGCAGCCGGTCAGGATCCCGATTTGGCTGTGTTCGCACCGGGTGCGGCCGCGGCGACGTGCGTGTCCGAAGTGGATGGGCCAAACGAGACGTGCAACATTACTACCAACGTCGTGCCGGGTCTCTGGCGCATCGCGATTCTTGGTTTCACGACCTATGCAAACGTGACGTTGACGGCAACGGTGACCACACCGTAGTCCGCCGATGCGTTCGGGCTCGTTGCGGCAGAGCGGGAGCCTTCGGGTTCCCGCTTTTCCGTTTTCTGTGTGCGGAATAATTGTCGGAATGGCGGAGTCTACTTTAGTCTCGTAGCAACGTTGTGGCCAATGCGTCTCGCGCCCAGCGTGACGTGGTTACACATTTTTCGGGTAGTCGAGCGCGGTCCTTTCCGTGCGGCAGCCGCCGCGCGGGCTCTCGCTGAGTGCGTCATGCAAACTTTTTCTGTGGTGTTGCAACGTTTCCGGTTGAAGCGCTTTCGCCTGCGCGCAGTTGGCGTGCTTGTTCTGTGCGCGTCGCAAAGTGCCTTTGCGCAGACGAGTGCCAATCTGCGCATCAACACCGTGGTGAGCGGCAGCGTCCGAGACTCTGCGGGCATGGCCATCGCCGGTGCGGACGTGATGATTGATGGCACGCGATTGCGCGCGGTCACGTCAGACGACGGCGCATTTCGTTTATCTGGGATGACGGAAGGCATTGAGTTCGTGTCCGTTCGTCGATTGGGGTTTCGTCCGCTGACAATATCAGTTGACGTGCAATCGGGCACCGTGAAACGTGTGGTCCTGACGTTGGCGCGTATGCAAGTCATTTTGCCAACAGTCGTGGTGATCAGCGTGAACGGCATGCGTGATCCTACGCGCGGCATGGCGGATCGCCGCAACAAGTCTGGTGGCGGACATTATTTTTCGCGCGCGGACATCGATGCCGTGCGGCCGCAGGTGATGACGGATCTCATTCGACGCGTGCCGGGCGCGCGTGTCGCGGCCGTGGGCAGTACGCGCAACGCCATACGGTTTCGTGGGGCGAAATGTCCACCGCTTGTATGGTTGGACGGCCTGCCACTCGGCTCAAGCGAGTTTGATATTGATGCGCTATCCACCGGCTCCGTCGAAGCGATGGAAGTGTATTCTGGATTTGCGAGCATACCTGCGCAATTCACGATGTCGCTCAGCTTGAAGCAGCAGTGCGGGGCCATTCTTGTGTGGACGCGACAAGGTGAAATGCCGCAACGTCGTCGGAAGAATAATTCGGCGGCGTCAGATCTCGCCGCGATGGTGGAGGAGCTGACCGTATTTTCCGCTGAACAAGTGGATGTTCAGGCGCAACATGATAGCGCGGGGTTTATGCAGCCCGTGTATCCGGATTCATTAGTGCGATTGCGCGCGGGCGGCGACGTGCTGGCCGAGTTTGTGGTGGACACAACGGGACGCGTGTTGATGGAGCATTTCAGCATTATTTCCAGCACGCACTCTGCCTTTAGCGCGGCGGTTGAGAAGGCGGTGCAGGACGCGCGGTTTAGTCCGGCGCGGAAGGATGGAAGGAAGGTCAGGCAGGCGGTGCAGTGGCCGTTTCGATTTCGTGCAGTGACTGGTGAGGCGGTGGAGACGGGGAAGAAGGTGTGAGGGTTGTTAGGTCGTTGCAGAAAACAATTACACGGCGTAGGTGAGATTCGAACTCACGGAACCCTTTCAGGTTCGGCGGTTTTCAAGACCGCTGCCTTAAACCACTCGGCCACCACGCCCCACTACTTACTACTTTTTCTTCGCCGGCGGTGTCGCAGCCGGTGCCGTTACCGGCAACTCTTTCGCACTCGAATCACCCAGCAATCCAGCCGGCGCTTGCGGTCGATCAAAACCAAACACCTTCTCGCGACGCATCGCTTTTGCGATCGCGCGCGACTCGGCAAATACAGTCTCTGATTCTTTTATCCGACCGCTCTGTGCCAACGCTTCAGCTAATGTAATGCCGCTGATGACATACAAGTCTGGAATGCCAACCGATGCATCGTCCACCCAGCCGTTGCGTTTAGCAAGCGATTTGTTCGCCGTGAACACGGTGTTCCACAAGGCTTGGCTGCGCTTCACATCCACCAACCCTTCGCCGGGAATCAGCACGGTGTCTTTGCCCGCAACGATTTGGTGGTCGAGCAACTTCTTCGCCATCCCCTGCGTCAGAATGTAGCGCTCAAGCCCAAGTTCATACGGGTAACCACCGGCCGTCCGACTGAAGTAGATCGGTCGAGCCGGGAACGCATCGCGAATCATAAAAAACACCAACTGATCGGCGCGCATCAACTGTTCCGAACGCGGTGTCGCCGTGATGCCACCGCTCTGAAAGGCCATGTTTTTCGGAATCTGGATGCCGAGTGGAATGGCATCGGCTTCGTCAAACGTCATCTTGACCGGCGGACCTATTGGCTTGGTCCACTGTTGATTGCGATAAATCGCCGGACCCTTTGCCGCGTCGTACTCGAACACCGGACGACGAATAAGCTGTCGCGTATACCAATCCGTGTTGAGCAGCGACGTATTCGCAACGATCACATCTTTGCGAATACCTTCCACTTCCTGCGCATACCACAACGGAAAC
>JANYFO010000345.1 GCA_025362635.1 Gemmatimonadaceae bacterium
GCGGCGCTCGCGGCATTTGCGTCGGTGTACCTGCTCACGTAACGAAATATCGTGGCGAGTGCATGCCGTACCGCATGAAATCCGCACATCCGATGCACACATCGACTCGACAAAATGGACGCCGATTACAGCTAGCTGAGGACCTGCGCGGGGTACGGAAACGGAATAGACGAAAGACGCCGACAACGGTACAGTTACGTTAGACTCCGACTGGTCGAGCCGTTATCGGTCGACCGGTCATTGTGTGTTTCACCGTCCATCTCCTGATATGACACCACGCTTTCGACTCACCGCCACGCTTGTATTCGGCGCCATCGCGCTGAGTGCCGCGCCCGTACTGGCACCACTCGGTGCGCAAACCGCGCCGCTGACAGCGCTTCGATTTCGCGCGCTCGTCGATGCCGCTGGCACGTCAACGCAAGACGCCGTCGTCATCATACAGGCCGACACCATTGTCCGTGTTGGTCGCGGTACTGCAGCGATTCCAGCCGGCGCTCGCGTGATCGATCTGCGTCCGCTCACGGCCATTCCGGGCATGATCGATGTGCACACGCACATGACCTATTATCGGGACAAGGCCAGCCCCGCGGCGGCGGCCCCGCGATCGAAAGATTCTGTGGTCATGGCCGCCGCGTGGAACGCTAAGCGTACGCTTGAAACTGGCGTGACAACGGTGCGTGATCTCGGTGCCTCGAATTATGCCGACATCGCGATGCGCGACTCAATCAACAAAGGCGCAATGATTGGCCCGCGCATGTTTGTATCAGGCTACGGTCTCTCGAAAGTCACGACGGCACCGAGTGCGGGCACTCCTTCCGGTGTACCGCGCGGGCGCGTCATGGACACAACGGACATCAAGCAGGCAATTGCGGCACAGGTGAACGCTGGCGCCGATTGGATCAAGATGTACGGGTCCACCGGTAGCTTTCAAAATGTTACGGGTGTGCAGACATTTACGGATGCCGAAATGCGAGTCGCCGTGGAGACGGCGCATCGATTTGGAAAGCCTATCGCCATTCATTCATACGGCGATTCAGGTGGTCGCGCCGCTATGCGCGCCGGTGCGGAATCGGTGGAGCATCCGGGCATGCTCGACGATAAAACGCTCGCCGAGTTTGTGAAGCGCGGTACGGTGTATGTGCCGACCGTGGATCACAATCGCTTTTATGCAGAGAATGCGGCGCTGCTTGGTTACACGTCCGCGCAGGTGGCGGAATTGGATTCGTTTCGCGTGCTCAATCTGGAAACCGTGCGCCGCGCGCACAAAGCGGGTGTAAAGCTCGCGATGGGATCGGACGCGGTTTACTGGATGTTTGGTGAGAATACGCGCGAACTTGGCTTCATGGTGAAAGCTGGACTGACACCAGCGCAGGCGCTCGGCACCGCGACAACGAACGCCGCGGCGCTTCTGCGCCTGCCAAACAAATTAGGTAAAATTGCACCGGGTTACTTCGCCGACATCGTCGCCGTCGACGGCGATCCACTACGCGACATCAACGTGATCATCAACCGTGTAAAGTGGGTAATGAAAGGCGGCCGCGTAGTGGTGGACAAACGCTAATCCATATCCGAAAGCGTTACGGGAATTCTTGGGTGACTCGACCACCGGCCGGTGGCGTGGTGTATTTGTCGAACCAGCTGCGAAGATACAACTGCGTGCGAATGAAGTTGGACGGCGTCGAACTTGTGCCGTGCCACTCATTGTTAAAACGGATCATCGCGGTGGGCACTTTGCGGATTTTAAGCGCCTCGTAAAACTCTTCCGTCTGACTGATCGGCGTGCGCAAATCATTCACGCCGGTCATCAGCATCGTGGGTGTCTTGACATTGCCCACATACATTAACGGTGAGCGCTTCAGGTGCTCGCTCGGATCTTCCCACGGGAATTTGGCGAAATTGTAATACCAGCTTGACCCGTCGGTTGTGCCGACAAAACTGATCCAATCGATAACCGGGCACAGCGCAGCAGCAGCAGCGAAACGATCCGTGTGACTCACAGTCCACGCCGTGAGCACGCCACCGCCCGAACAGCCATACACATACATGCGCTTTGTGTCGACGTAGCCGCGATTGATGACCGTATCAACGCCGGCCATGAGATCATTGAAATCCTTGCCCGGATACGCGTTCTTGATCGCGTTGCCAAATGACGAACCATAACCAGTTGAGCCGCGTGGATTCACGTAGAGCATCACGTAGCCATTGGACGCGTGATCCTGCCGCGAGAAGTTGAAGCCCACGTTGTACATCGAGTGCGGGCCGCCGTGAATCTCGAGCATGAGTGGATACTTTTTGCTCGCGTCGAAATCGGCCGGTTTTACGATCCATCCCTGAATCTTGTATCCGTCCACTGAGGTGTACCACACCTCTTCGGTTGTTGCGAGTTTCTTGCCGGCCAACACATCACCATTTACATCCGTGAGCTGCTTGAGCATCGGCGTACGCACGTCGAACGTGACGATGTCGTTCGGCTTCATGGCGCTCGATGCCACACCAACGGCCATGAAGTTCTTCCCCATGTCCGTAACCGTCAGCACCTGCGCGCCTTTCGTCACCAGTCGTGTCTCGCCCTTCAACGAAACAAAATGCAGGTTTTTTGATCCTTCATTCTCGACGTTGAAATACAGACCCGAACCATCGGGTGCCCACATCATGCCTGCCGGTGTGCGATCGAGCTTCTCCGTGAGCACATGCGAGTTGCTGCCATCCGCGTTCATTACATACATCGCCGCATCTTTCCACGTCGCATCGGTGCTGTCATATCCGGTGTACGCAATCAATTTTCCGTCAGGCGACGGCAGTGGGTTGTTGTCCGGACCTTTGCGATGCGTCAGTTGCGTGATCTCACCCGTCGCGACATCGGCGCGATAGATCTCCGACTCGCGCCATGCATATTCGGAATCTTTCGTGCGCAATGAGGTGAACACAAAGCTTTTGCCATCGGGCATCCAGGTCGTGCCGTTCGACGCCCAGTCACCGGTTGTCACTTGATGCGGCGTGCCCCCATCGGCTGGCACGGTAAACAATTGACGCAATCCATCTTCAAGAAAACCCTGTCGGTCAGCGCGATACTTTACCTTCGTCACGACGCGTGGCGCGTCCGTCCACTTCGCGCCCTTCGGTGCGACCGGCATGTTGATGCGCCAAGTGTCTGTCGCGCGAACGAGCATTCCAAACGCGAGGGTTTTACCGTCAGGCGACCACTCAACGTCACTCGGCGCCTCCGTCAATCGTGTGATCTGTGTGCTTGCGCCGTCCGCATCCAGATAACGCACCCAAATTTGTTCGCCGCCCGGCTCACCGGTCGCGACGTACGAGATACGATTGCCATCAGGCGACCACTTCGCGTCTGCCCCCTTCACCAATGCGCGATTTCTGCTGCCGTCGGCATTCATGATCCACACTGACGACTCCCGCTTGTCGTTCAGCTTGTCGATCCACGTGCGCGTGTAGATGATTTGCCGACCGTCAGGCGAGAGCGCAGGATTCGCGACTTCTTCCCAATCGAAATAGTCCGCAATGGTAAGTTTGTCTTTTGGCGACGTCGCCATTTGCGCGCGCGCAGTTGGTACAGCAAACAGCAGCGTGACGGCACAGACGGCAGCAGGAACGCGGCGGAAGCGAGACACGGCGCGCATGAAAACCTCGGCAGGTGGGAATTCGCGAAACGAAGGAATCTTTATGTTCGTGCAGAAACCGAGGCGCGTCAACCCAAACCGTGGTGGAGCACCTCCTCATGTCAGCGCTTGAGAGGCGCACCGTTCCGCTCCGCTCGCGGAGGAGAATGCTGTAACCGAAAGTGGCCCAACAATCTCGGGAACGAAGCTATGTGCTCTTCATTAATGAATTACCGCGCACGCCGAATCCTGAACAGCGGATAAATCACCGCACCAATTGTCGCCGCGACAATCACGTCGCGCGTTTCCGTCCGCGAGGTATTTGTCAACAACCACACCACGAGCGCCATCGCTGCAATCGGGATTGTCAGTCCACCCGGCAACGTGAAGCGAGCAGGTAACGTTGACGGCCGTCGACGTAAGAGGGGCAGTGCCGCACACGTGATCGCAAAGACGAGGAGGCGCGCAATTGTGCTGATCGTTAACAAATAAATGTGCGAATTCGTGAGCGTGAGCAACCAAACAATCACGGTCGACAGGGCAATGCAGAGGACTGGTGTGCGCAAGCGCGGATGTAAAGCCGCAAATGGCGCGGGCAACGCGCCGGCTTCCGCCATCGCAAACGGAATTCGCGAAATCGTCAGCATGCTGCCATTGATCGTGCCGAGCATGGAGATCACGGCTCCAACAACAATGACAGTGCCACCAATCGGCCCCACCAACGCCAACGCGGCATCAGCCAACGGGCGCGTTGATGTACTAAGCATTGGCAGCATGCCCACACACACCAGTTGTAATCCGACGTACAGCACAGCCACCACTGCCAACGCGACAAACAAGGCAAATGGCATGTCACGACGAGGATCACGTAATTCGCCCGCTGCAACAAGCGCGGTTTCCCATCCAACAAACGCGAACACCAGCAACAGGACGGCTGACGAAAAGCTTGGCGTGGACGGCGTAACGGAAAAATCAAGACGGTGCCAACGGATCGCCGGCATACCGATAGCAACCAAGAGCACAAGCGGAACAAGCTTCGCAATCGTGGCGAGATTGCTGAAGCGAACCGCGCGGCGCATGCCTGATATATGGAGTGCCGCGAATCCAAAAATGACGCTCGTCAACAACACCACGCGTGGCATTCCCCCCGCAACGCTTGGGATGAAGAACGCGAGATACTCAATAAGAATTCCGACAATCGCACAAATGCCGGCGATGCGCGCCAACCACAGCAACCAGCCCGCGATAAATCCAGCAAATGGGCCAAACGCTTCACTCGCGTACAGAAATGGCCCACCGGTTTCGGTAAATCGGCTACTGACTTCCGCGAAACATAAAATGATCAATAACGTGAGCACCGCGCACGCAACGATCGCAAGAATGCCCCACGCGCCGACTAGCGCATGCACCTTAGCCGGCAATCCAAAAATGCCCGCGCCAACAATTCCGTTGATTACCAATGCGACGAGGTCCCATCGTCCTACCACGCGTGCGAGACGAGGGATGCTCGTGGCCCCGTCGCTCACGTTACAGGTGCCACCCCCGCACCCGAGATCGGCCGAGCCGCGTTCACACGCGCGCGCAATCGAGGCATGACGAGTTCGCCAAAGCGTCGACATTCCTCGAGATGCGGATAGCCAGACAAAATGAATGTGGAAATACCGAGTGCTTGGTAGGCACGCAGTTTGTTTTCGACTTGCTCCGGATTACCAACAATGGCGAGCCCCACGCCAGTGCGTGCGAGCCCTACGCCCGCCCAAAGATTGTCTTCCACGACCAACGAACTTCCCGATGCCAGCGCGAGCTGTCGACGCTGCCCTTCAGAATCAGTACGCGCAGCCGCCGCCACGAACGCCGCGCGCGTTGCTGGATCAACGCGACTGATCAACCGATCGGCCGCCGCCCATGCTTCCGCTTCCGTTTCACGAACAATCACGTGACAGCGCAGTCCGTACCGCACCTGTCGTCCAGCTATCGCTTCCTGCACACGCATCGTGTCCAAGCGCGCGCTGACTCCTGCCATCGTATCCGCCCACAACAAATACACATCGGCAAATTCCGCCGCTAATTGCTGTGCCGGCGCACTGTGTCCACCCACGTACACGGGAATCATCGGTGATGGCTTGGGTTCAAGCACCGCGCCGACTGTGCGATAGAACTCGCCCTCATGATCAACCAACGATTCGGTCCACAAGCGACGCACGAGCAACAAAAACTCGCGCGTGCGCGCATACCGGGCATCA
>JANYFO010000352.1 GCA_025362635.1 Gemmatimonadaceae bacterium
GCTCAATACGACCGCACGTGCGAACGATGTACGATGCCTTCTTATTGATGGACCGCTCGGATGGAAATCTCCAACCAGTAGCGAAGTTCACTCACGACACAGCGAACGCGCGTTACACACGCCAGGAAAAACGGGACTGCCGCCAGACGGTGTAAAGCCGAAACCGTATTTGGCATTCACGTGCTTTTCCATCGCGTTGTTTGAAATGCTGACCGCGCACGGTTGGGTGTTACCGAGCGCGGACGATGTGGCGCACGGTGTTGCGCGTGACCATTCACGCATGATGAGTGAGACGTTTCCTACCGCAGCATGGCGTCGACTGGGCCTTGTACCGCTATCGGGTAAGAAACGCGGACGCGACCAACGCGTGGAAGTTGCGGAAGCACTTCGGCGGCTGCAAGAACGTGTCGATCTCCGCGTTGACCGCACGCCGAACCACGATGAGCTCCAAGCGCTGGTAGCTGGTCTTGCGGGCGTTTGGTGGGAACGCGGCGCATCAGCTCGTGTGAAATGGCACGGAGCACCACCATTCCGTCTCGACGGCGCGTGGCGCGAAGGTTACATCATCACGCCAGAGCAGCCCCGTCTTCTCGATGCCATCATCCATGAACCTCCCGCTGTCTCGTCGTCGATTCTTGACGCTCAGCGCGGCCTCAGCCGCCGTCGCAGCGTGCGTGCCACCCCGCACGTCACCAAATAACAGCCAGATGGCTACTCAAAAAGGTCACGTCGTCCTGTTCCAAGGCGATTCGATTACGGATGCTGGACGTAGCCGCACCAACCTCAACACCAACGCGACGGCCGCACTCGGCAACGGCTATCCGTTCCTCATTGCGGCGGCGATTCTTGAATCGCAACCGGCTATTGGATGGCAGTTTTATAACCGCGGCGTGAGCGGCAACAAAGTGCCTGATCTCGACGCGCGGTGGGCTGTAGATTCGCTTGCAATTAAGCCGCATGTGCTGAGTGTGCTTGTTGGAGTCAATGACTATTGGCAAACAAAAACGAACGGCTACACCGGCACGACTGCCGACTATGAAACGCAATTCACTGCCCTCCTCGCGCGAACGCGCGCGGCGCTCTCGAGCGTGCGACTGGTGGTGCTTGAACCCTTTGTGCTTCGGCTCGGTGCGGTTGACGCGAGCTGGTTTCCCGGGTTCGATGATCATCGTGCGGCAGCGGCACGCGTTGCCGCTGCCGCGGGCGCGACGTGGGTGCCGTTGCAACAACCGTTCGATGCGGCTGCGATAACTACGGGTCCGGCGTATTGGGCTGCCGATGGCGTGCATCCCACGGCGGCTGGACATGCGCTTATTGCGGAACGCTGGCGCATCGCAACCCGTATCTGACAATTTCAGTTTGTGAACGTCTCCGTCTCCCCTCGATCAGCTTATGTCCAATTCATACTCGCGTCGCGACTTCGTTGGCGACTCCACCAAGTTGGCGGTCGGTGCGATGATTGTACCGCGCCACATGCTTGGCGCACCGATCACACGCGCTCCGAGTGCAAAACTGAACATCGCCTGTGTTGGTATTGGCGGCATGGGCATGAGCAACATGGCAATGATGACTGGCGAGAATATCGTGGCGGTATGCGATGTCGATTTTCCGTATGTTGAACGCGGCATTTGGGGACGCATGCATCCGGCCAAAGGTGAGCCAACGGCGAGTGCAATTGCATTGTCGGACGCGTACACGAAGGCAGCAAAATTCACTGACTTTCGCGTGATGCTCGACACGCAAAAGAATATTGACGCCGTGCTTGTGGCAACGCCCGATCACATGCACGCGACGATCGCGTATCGCGCGATGTCGCTCAAAAAACATGTCTATGTGCAAAAGCCGCTGACATATTCTGTCTACGAGGCGCGCTTGTTGGCGAAAACAGCGCGCGAGATGGGTGTCGTTACGCAGATGGGCAATCAGGGACATTCGTCGGAAGGTACACGTCGCATCAATGAGCTCATTGCGTCCGGTGTGATTGGCAAAGTGCATGAGGTGCATGTGTGGACGGATCGTCCAGTTGGATATTGGGCACAAGGCATTCCGCGACCGATCAATCCGAATGCACCACCAGCTGCTGTAGCGCCGCCTGTGACCAACGCGGCATCGGCGGCAGCACCGCCACCACCATGGCCTGGTCCAACGCCGCCGCGACAATGGAATCAACGCACGGTCGATCGTGCAACACTCGCCGCGATGACGTCAACACAACAGACACCGCCGCCGGGACTCGAGTGGGATCTTTATCTCGGAGCGGCGCAGGACATTCCGTATCACCCGGCGTACCACCCGTTCAGTTGGCGCGGATGGACGGACTTCGGCGTTGGTGCGATTGGCGATATGGGTGCACATCTCATCGATCAACCGTTCTGGGCGCTCGGTCTCGACTATCCCACGAGTATTTCTGCGTCGTCGAGTCCGTGGGGTGGCAACGCCAACAATCCGTCGACGTATCCAATGGCCACCCTCGTGCAATACGAATTTGCTGCGCGTGGATCGCAACCACCGGTAAAACTTTCCTGGTACGATGGTGGACTGATGCCACCGCGCCCGGCGCAATTGCCCGACGATGTGGTGCTGCCGCGTGGTGATGGCGGCGGTGGAGTGTTCATCGGCGAGAAGGGTATTCTCACATACAGCACATACGGCAACGAACCAAAGGTTTATCCAGAAGCCATCGCCAAGAAAGCCGAGCACGTACCGAAAACATTTGCGCGTGTTGATATGCCGCATGAGCACAACTGGATAGCCGCGTGCAAAGGTGAGGTTAATGTCAGTTCACCATTTGAATACGCCGCAAAACTTACCGAGACGATGTTGCTCGGCATCGTGGCGCTGAAAACTGGACAGGGGCGGAAACTGTACTACGATGGTGCCAACATGCGGGTCACCAACATCCCAGAAGCAAACACCTATCTGACCCGCGTGTATCGGAAAGGGTGGGAGCTGTAGCATGAGCACAGCGCATTTTCTCGGCCTACGAACCGCAGGCTATCGCGTGCGTGATCTCGCCACGGCGAAAGCGTGGTACATCATCGCGTTAGGCATTACGCCGTATTTCGACGAGTCGTTTTACGTCGGCTTTAATGTTGGTGGATACGAACTCGCACTCATTCCCGCTGACGTGCCGGTGGAGCGACGCGACGATGCGGGCGTCGCGTACTGGGGCGTGAGCGACGCGGACGCGAGTCATGCGCGTTTGCTGACGCTGGGCGCAACGGAGCACGAACCAGTACAGGATGTTGGTGAAGGTATTCGCATCGGGTCCGTACGCGATCCATTCGGGAACGTGTTCGGTGTTCTCTTCAATCCGCATTTCGTCTTGCCATGAATGGATCACCGTTCGACGGAGGCGCGGTCGTCAATCTGACGAGTGATGACGGAGCGCGAGTGACGCTGCATCACGATGGTGCACATGTGTCATCGTGGATTCCGACCGGCGCTACTGATGATCGCCTGTTCGTCAGCGCGCAGTCAACGTATGGCCGCGGAGCGTCTATTCGCGGCGGTGTGCCGATCATCTTTCCGCAGTTTGCATCAGAAGGACCGTTGCCAAAGCATGGCTTTGCACGTACAAGCCTATGGTCGCTCCGACATGTAGAACAGCGTCACGACGGCGCGCGTGCCGAGATGGAATTGCGCGACGACGACATGACACATGCGCTCTGGCCGCATGCGTTTCGCGCGGTACTTGCTGTTTGCGTTGGCAGCGCGACGCTCGACATTAAACTGACCATTCAAAACATCGATAGTGCGTCATTCGTGTTCACAGCGGCACTGCACTCATATTTCCGGGTACGCGATGCATATCGCACCGAGATAACCGGCCTCGCTGGAACGCGCTATCGTGATGCGCTGCGGAAGCGCGCTGAGTACAGCGAAACGAATACCGCGCTGGAAATTGACGGCGAGATTGACCGCGTATATTTCGATGTATCGAACCCGCTTCATTTGCGCGAACCTGAACGCGGACTTCGAATAGAGCAAGAAGGGTTTCCTGACGCGGTCGTCTGGAACCCGGGTGAAAATGGCCTGCGTGGAAAGATTGATTTTGCCGCTGGTGAGGAGCGAGAAATGTTGTGCGTTGAATCAGCAGCGGTGCGCTTTCCGATCACGCTCGCACCGGGCGAACAGTGGAACGGACGACAAATAGTCACTGCTATACCGTTAGCGCGTTAAACGCCAACGTCGGACCAGTGCGCAACGCCGTCGGTCCCGATACTCGGTCCACAACAAGCGGGATCTTCGACACGAGGATTTGATCGTGCTGATACTCTTCGTTGCAAACACTGGCGGTTGCGCAAACTGTACAGCGGATCAAACTACGTCTGCTCAACAACCGACAGCGACAGGCGCGCCAACAGGCGCCGCTAAATGTGCAGTCGAATCGTCGGCCGCCAACGCACGCAGTTGGTACACCTGCGTTGATAGATGGATTGTGTGCCGTGTGAAAACCCAGTAACGCGAGCACTGCGTGGAACGTCGCAACGTGCCGTTGAAGCGCGTCACCCACTCAGCAACACAGCCGTTTTGCGGTTACCTGCTTGGTGCGTCGGGTGAATCAAGAAAGCGCTCACCGTGTTGATCACCATCTCGCGCGGTGGCATTCGGTCCGCGCAAAGCGTGTCCGAGGGCTGCGTCGGCTAATTCGTCCGCACTGTGCGCTTCAACGCCCAATCCCATTTCACCATCGTCGGAGCGCGGCTGCCGCGCGCCGCTGTCTACGGTATCAACCGCGTCTGCGTCATCTGCAGACTCAAACTCCTCAATGCCGTCTGTACCTGCGGCAATACCATCAAGCACATCCTCACCGACCAGCGCAGACGCTGCATCGAGCGCATCGATGCCGTCATCGGTTTTCGGATCACCCGTGTACTCGTCGTGGAGAATACCATCGTCGGAGGGAGGGGATTCAGAAGGGTGCGCCGAGCGTTTTTTGGCCATGATGCGCTGCCTTGGGCGGAGAGGATGGGAGGTGCAACAACAGACAACATGAGTACGAGCAAGACTCGAACCGCAATCGTCAGGACATCGATACCGAATACAGAAACCCCCAGAGTGCCGCGTTGCGGACTCTGGGGGACGTCTCCCGGTAGAGAGATTGTTGCGCGGTAAGTCGAGTTCGCTTCGCTCACGATCTGTTGTCGCTACGCCTTGCTCACAACAGTTGCATGCGTCAAACCGCTACGCTGTGACGTGTGATACGCCGTAAACACGTTCTTGTTCGTATGCTGTGATTGACCGCACTGAATGGGGCGTGTGGCGACATGTTCTCCATCAAAGGTCGCATGCAGTATGTACGAACTGCCGTCACCGCAACGTCAGCGTAATGCCACATCATGCGTTGACATGCGATGCCGCGCTCTACAATGCGCGCGCGTCCAATGCGCTTTGTACGGCACGAAGCGAACCACCGATTGCATGCAGCGCGACCAGCGCATGATAAAAGACGTCCGCGACCTCTTCCGTTGCACGCTCGAGGTCGCCGTCGGTACATGCCACCGCAAGCTCAACGGCCTCTTCACCTAATTTTTTTAATCGCAAATTGCGATCGCCAAGTAAACGTCGGGTGTAGCTCGCGCTCGAAGCATCGGCCGTCGCGCGCTCCGCAATGGTCGCGTCGAGAGAGGCGAGCGCATCTGGACGTAGCGCCAATTCGCGAAAACATGACATAGCGCCGGTGTGGCACGCCGGACCGGCCGAATGTACGCGTGCGAGTACCGCATCACCATCGCAGTCGTGCGCGAGCGAAACGACACGCTGCGTGTTTCCACTCGTCGCACCTTTGTGCCAAAGTCCGCGAGTCCGCGACGTATAGTGCATCTCACCCGTGGTGAGCGTACGCTCGAGCGCCTCGCGCGTGGCGTGCGCAACCATTAACACGGCACCCGTGATCGCGTCTTGTGCAACGACCGTAACAAAACCATTGCCCTTGATGAAATCGAGCTCGTCCAAATCAAGCAAGAGCGGTAGCGTTGTCATTCATTCTCCGTATGCAAATAAGTCCGCGTGACGATGGCTAATGCGGCGTTTGTCGCGATCGCACTCCCGCCGAACGCTGTTGACGCACCATCCCAGTCAGAAAACACACCACCTGCTTCAGCAATAATGGGTTGCATCGCAGCGATATCCCATGCGTTCACGATGTCATCCACCATAATTTCCGCGCGTCCGGTTGCGACTAAGAGATAACCGTAGCAATCACCCCAAGTCCGCGCTACACCCACCTGCGACGCCAGCGCACGCCACTGCGTGCTGCGCCACGAGCGTTCGGCAAATCCATCGTCCGTAATCAGCGCGGTGGCGCGTGCTAATGTGGCGACGGATGAGACAGACGCCCGCGCGCCGTTCCACCAACATCCCTCGCCGGGCGCCGCTACCACCAATTCATTCACGGCGGGAAAGCATGCGGCGCCCGCGAGCACCGTATCGCCTTCACAACACGCGACGAGCGTGCCCCACAACGGCACGCCGCGAACAAACGCTTTCGTGCCGTCGATCGGATCAAGGATCCAACGACGACGTGCACTCACCCCTTCGTCCGCAAACTCTTCGCCTTGGATACCGTCTAACGGAAAACGCGCACGCAACCACGCCCGTGCCGCCAACTCGGCTTCACGATCCGCGATTGTTACCGGTGATCCGTCGTGCTTGTGCTCCACCTCAACGGCACAGCCATACCATCGCATCGCGATCGACGCCGCGAGCTGCGCGACCTCAGCGGCGGCCTGCATCAACGTTTGCGGTGCAATGACCTTGGTCATGCGGCCACCTCAAGTACTGATCGTATTGACAGTCCGGCCGATCGCATGTGCGTTTTCAGCGCGGCGACTGTCGTGACGTCATCGTGCAAAATACCGGCAACGAGTACGGCGGCGGCATGCCCCTGCGTTATTGCCTCTACGAGATGCGCCGGCAAGCCTGCACCGCCCGATGCGATCACAGGCACGTGCACGGCGTCAGCAACCGCGCGTGTGAGTGCCAGATCGTAACCAGTGCGCGCGCCATCACGATCAATGGACGTGAGCAGAATTTCGCCAGCGCCGCGCTCG
>JANYFO010000367.1 GCA_025362635.1 Gemmatimonadaceae bacterium
CGACGCGAACACCGGCGAAGTTGTTGCCGAAAAGGGCGACGTTCTCACCGACGCCGTGATCAAGAAGATTCGTAAGGCCGAGACCACCAAGGTGCATGTGTTTGTTGCATCAGGTCGCGCCGAGTCTACACTGATCAAAAACACGTTGCTGAAATATCCCACCAAGGCCGAAGAAGAAGCGCTGAAGCAGATTTATGCGCTCCTTCGTCCGGGTGATGCGCCGAACCGTGAGACCGCGAAGCAAGCGCTTGAGCGTTTGTTTTTTTCGCCGAAGCGGTATGACTTGGGTCGCGTTGGTCGCTACAAAATCAACCAGCGGTTGCGTCTGAATACGCCGATGTCGACCACCGTGCTCACGAAGGAAGACTTCGTGGAGATCATGCGTCAGCTGGTGGAGTTGCACGAAGGACGCGGCGATGTGGATGACATCGATCAACTCGGCAATCGTCGTATTCGCTCTGTCGGCGAACTGATTGCGAATCAGTTCTCGGTTGGTCTGTCGCGTATGGCGCGATTGGTCAAAGAGCGCATGTCGATCAACACCGATCCAGAAAAGATTTCACTCGATGACCTCGTCAACGCGCGTACCGTGTCGGCGGTCATTCAAGCGTTCTTTGGTTCGTCGCAATTGTCGCAGTTCATGGATCAAACCAATCCACTCGCCGAATTGACGCACAAGCGTCGGTTGTCGGCGCTTGGACCGGGCGGACTCACACGTGAGCGCGCCGGTTTCGAAGTCCGTGACGTGCACTATTCGCAGTACGGGCGTATGTGCCCGATCGAAACGCCAGAAGGTCCGAACATCGGACTGATTACGTCACTCGCCTGTTTCGCGCGTGTCAACGATCTCGGTTTTATCGAGACGCCGTATCGCGTGGTGAAGGACGGCCGCGTGTTGTCCGATCTGGTGTGGCTCGATGCGAACAAGGAAGAAGACGCCATCATCGCGCAGGCCAACGCCAAACTTCATTCAGACGGAACGTTCGTCGATGACTTGGTGCTCTGCCGCAAACGTGGCGACCTTCCGCTCACGCAGCGGGACAACATCGATTACATGGACGTGGCGCCGGAGCAACTGGTCTCCATCGCCGCGGCGCTGATCCCATTCCTTGAGCACGACGACGCCAATCGCGCGTTGATGGGCTCGAACATGCAGCGACAAGCCGTACCACTGCTGAATCCGCAAACGCCGTTCGTTGGTACCGGTCTCGAAGCTACCGTTGCGGTGGACTCGGGCGCCGTGATCATCGCGCGTCGCGCTGGTGTGGTGACGAGTGTGACGGCCGATGAGATTATCGTCGACGCAGGACTCGTTGACGGCGGTATTGAAAGTGATCGTCCGCTGGCGCGCCTCACACAACTTGATCGATACAAGATCAAGAAGTACTGGCGTACCAACCAAGACACCGCGATCAACCAGCGTCCGATGGTTCGTATGGGCCAGAAGGTTGTAAAAGGTGAAGTCTTGGCCGACGGTGCCGCAACGGAAATGGGACAGCTTGCGCTCGGTGCGAACGTGCGCGTGGCGTTCATGCCGTGGTACGGTCACAACTTCGAAGACGCCATCATTCTTTCAGAGCGCTTGGTGAAGTTCGATGTATACTCGTCGATTCACATTCAAGAGCTTGAACTGCACGTGCGCGATACAAAGCGCGGGCAGGAAGAAATTACGCGTGAAATTCCGAACGTCGCAGAAGAGTCGCTGACGGATCTCGATGAGCGCGGCATCGTGCGCATCGGTGCACACGTCAAGCCAGGCGACATCCTCGTTGGCAAGATTACGCCAAAGGGTGAGACCGAGCTTTCACCAGAAGAGAAACTGCTCACCGCTATCTTCGGCGAGAAAGCGAAAGACGTGAAGGACTCGTCGCTGAAGGTGTCGCCGGGTATGGAAGGCGTCGTCATTGATGTCAAGATCTTCTCGCGGGTCGAAGATCAAGTGGTCGAGAAAGATCGCGGTGAGCGCATCGGCGATGTGCGTCGCCAAGAAGGCGAAGAGAAAATACGCGTCAACGAAGTGCGCGATATCGAACTCGCGCGGTTGCTGGAGGGGGAGACGGTATCGCTGGCGCTCCGCTCAGGCACCGTCGAAGAAGCCATTGCTGCGGGCACAAAGCTTACCGCGGATGTGCTCACCGATCTCAAGTTCGCAACGCTCGACCTGAAGACGTTTCGCGTTGAGAATAAGAAGGCCAACGATGCGGTGCGTGCCATCATCGACGCGGGCAACGAAGAAAAGGCACACATCGAAGAACGTGCGGAAGAGCGCATCGATCGCATTCTGCAGCCGGACGAATTGCCGCCCGGTGTAATTCAGTTGGTCAAAGTCTATCTCGCCGAAAAGCGCAAAATTTCGGTGGGTGACAAGATGGCCGGCCGCCATGGCAACAAGGGTATCGTAGCGCGCATTGTCCCTGAAGAAGACTTGCCGTTCATGCCGGATGGAACGCCAGTCGACATCGTCCTCAACCCACTGGGCGTACCGTCACGTATGAACGTTGGTCAGATTTTGGAGACCCATCTCGGATGGGCTGCAAAACTGCTGCGTTTCTATGCGAAGACACCGGTGTTTCAAGGCGCGAACGAACGTGAAATCGGCATGCTGATGAAGCTCGCCGGACTGCGTTGGGCGCGCGAAACGCTGTCGTTGGGTGGCGCAGAGTCTGATGCGACACCGCAGGACGTGCGCAATTTATTGGCCGATGTGCGTCCAGAACGGACTGCGCCGGACAAGGTGGAGTTGCTGCACGACGCGAGCCTGAACGATTTGGGCGCGAAAGCGATGTCGCCGGAATCGAAGGGTGTGTTTACGCGCATTCGCGAATTCCTGGTGACCAGCGCGAAGACCATCGCTGCGCGGGAGATGGAGTCGCTACAGTCGGCGATTGCCGTCAATCGTGCCATGGATCACAGCCCGGCCGATGCGGCCGACGCGGTGACGGCGCTCGAAGCTCAAGCGGCGATGACCACCGCTGAAACGCTTAAACGTATTGGTCTGCCGGCACTCGCCAACATGCTTGGTTCAAAGAGTGATGCCGATGTGGAGTTGGCCGGTATGGAACTCCTCAGTCTCGCTGGCCTCACGACGGCGGGTAAGGTGCGACTGCGCGATGGTCGGACCGGCGAAGAATTCGCCGCACCGGTCACGGTGGGCGAAGTGTATGTCCTCAAACTCTCGCACTTGGTCGACGACAAGATTCACGCGCGGTCCATCGGACCGTACTCGCTCGTGACGCAGCAACCGCTCGCCGGTAAGGCGCAGTTCGGTGGTCAGCGTTTCGGAGAAATGGAAGTGTGGGCGCTCGAAGCGTACGGTGCCGCGCACACGTTGCAGGAAATTCTCACCGTCAAATCCGACGACGTGAATGGCCGCAGCCGTGTATACGAAGCCATCGTGAAGGGGCAGAATTTGCCCGAGCCCGGCATCCCAGAGTCGTTCAACGTGCTCGTGAAGGAACTGCAGGCGCTGGGCATCAAGGTCACGCTCGGAGCAACCGATGGAAACGGCGTGGATGTGGTTGATGGTGGCGTCAACGGCAACGGCGGGGAGAACTAAACCATGATCGATTTCCGCAGCTCGCGTGAAGCTCGCGCGTCGGCGTTTGACTACATGTCCGTGCGTATCGCCTCGGCAGAGGAGATCCGCGGACCGAAAGACCCCAAGGAGCGCGAACGGCTTGAGATGGCCGGTCTGCGCACCTGGTGGTCGTGGGGCGAGGTAACGAAGCCCGAAACCATCAACTACCGCTCCTTTAAGCCAGAAAAGGACGGCCTTTTCTGCGAACGCATCTTCGGTCCGGTCAAGGACTGGGAATGCCATTGCGGTAAGTACAAACGCATCCGCTATCGCGGCGTTATCTGCGACCGCTGTGGCGTAGAAGTCACGCTCAGCAAAGTGCGGCGCGAGCGCATGGGTCATATCGAACTGGCGGTGCCTGTTGCGCACATCTGGTTCTTTAAAACCCTGCCGTCTCCGATGGGCAATCTGCTTGATGTCACGCTGCGTGACCTTGAAAAGGTCATCTACTATTCGAACTACATCGTCATCGATCCGGGCAGCCAAGAGGCGCGTGAGCGTCAGCTGCTCGACGAAGATGAGTATCTCGATCTGCGTCAACGCGCGAAGGCCGAAGGCGATACTGCGTTCCATGCGGAAATCGGCGCCCCCGCAGTGCGCGAGCTGTTAAAGCGTCTCGATGTCGACAAGGTCGCGGACGAACTGCGCGGCGCGGTTGTCGGTGAAACGTCGCAGCATCGCAAAAAGCAGATGCTCAAGCGTCTCAAAATCGTTGATGCGTTCCGTTTGTCGGGTGAGGGCGGCGAAATCCGCAATCGTCCAGAATGGATGATCCTCGACGTGATCCCGGTAATTCCACCTGACCTGCGTCCGCTCGTGCCACTCGATGGTGGCCGCTTCGCAACGTCAGACTTGAACGACTTGTATCGTCGCGTCATCAACCGCAACAACCGTCTCACCAAGCTCATTTCGCATCGTGCGCCAGAAGTCATTCTGCGTAACGAAAAGCGCATGCTGCAGGAAGCGGTCGATGCACTGTTCGACAACGGTCGTCGCTCCAAGGCCATTCGTGGTCGTGGCAAGCGTCCGCTCAAGTCGTTGTCCGACATGCTCAAGGGCAAGCAGGGCCGGTTCCGTCAGAACTTGCTCGGCAAGCGCGTCGACTACTCGGGTCGTTCGGTCATCGTGGTCGGACCGGAGCTCAAGCTGCACCAGTGCGGCCTGCCCAAGATGATGGCGCTCGAGCTCTTCAAACCATTCATCATTCACAAGCTTGTTGAAAGCGGTGAAGCGGAGACGGTGAAGCGCGCGAAGAAAATCGTCGAGCGTGAAAACGCGATGGTCTACGAGGTGCTGGAAGGCATCATTAAAGATCATCCGGTGCTGTTGAACCGCGCGCCAACGTTGCATCGCCTCGGCATTCAGGCGTTCGAGCCCGTTCTCGTTGAAGGAAAGGCCATTCGTATTCACCCGCTCGTCTGCGCGGCGTTCAACGCCGACTTCGATGGTGACCAGATGGCCGTCCACGTACCGCTGTCGTTCGAAGCACAGATCGAAGCGCGCGTGCTGATGCTGTCGTCGAACAACATTTTGAAGCCGTCTGACGGTCGCCCCGTCGCCGAACCCAGCCAAGACATCGTGCTCGGTTGCTATGTCGCGACGAAGGCTCCAATTGGTTTCGAAGCGTTGTTGAAAGACGCGAAGCTGGCAATGAAGTTGCCCGCGTACACGTCGATCGACGAAATCGAGATGGCGATCGTGAACAATCGCACCGACTTCTACTCGGCCATCCGTTGGTACGACAAGAAGGGCGAGACGCCGGAATGGATCATCACCACGACGGGTCGTGTGTTGTTCAACGCGATCGTGCCGCAGGGCCTCGAGTTCCTGAACAAGGACATGAAAAAGAAGGCGCTCGGCGAGTTGGTCTTCCAGAGCTATCGCAAGTGCGGACTCGCGGAAACGGTGCAGTTGCTTGATCGCCTGAAAGAGTTCGGTTTCCGCAATGCAACGCGCGGCGGCGTCTCGATCGGTATCGAAGACTTGCACATTCCAAAGGAAAAGGTGTCGCTGTTGGCCGAAGCGTCCGAGCGCGTGGAGCGGTTCGAGCGCGCGTACGCAACGGGCAACATCACGAACGGTGAGCGCTACAACAAAGTCATCGATACGTGGACGCACGCGAACACGGACGTTGCGGACGCGATGGTCAAGGCGATGCGTGAATCACAGGGTGGATTCAATCCTGTGTTCATGATGTTCGACTCGGGCTCTCGTGGATCGCGCGACCAGATCCGTCAGTTGGCTGGTATGCGCGGCCTCATGGCCAAGCCGCAAAAGAAACTCACCGGTGGCATTGGTGAAATCATCGAAAACCCGATCAAGTCGAACTTCCGTGAAGGCTTGTCGGTGCTCGAATACTTCTCGTCGACGCACGGCGCTCGTAAGGGTCTGGCCGACACCGCACTGAAGACGGCCGACGCGGGATATCTCACGCGTCGGCTCGTGGACGTGGCGCAGGACATGACAATCGCGGAAGAGGATTGCGGCACGATCCTCGGCCTCGAGACGGCGGCGCTGAAAGAAGGCGAAGACGTGATTGAGCCGTTGGCTGAGCGTCTCGTCGGTAACGTGGCGGCCGAGGATGTGCTCGATCCGATGGAACGCGATGAGGCGGGTCGTCCGAAGATGATCGTTGAAGCCGGCACGTTGATCGACGAAGAAACGGCAGACGCGATTGAAGCTGCTGGTATCGAAACGGTGAAGATCCGTTCCGTGCTCACGTGTGAAGCGAAGCGTGGTCTCTGCCGCATGTGTTACGGCCGCAACTTGGCCACGATGGGCATGGTTGATATCGGCGAAGCGGTGGGTATCATCGC
>JANYFO010000148.1 GCA_025362635.1 Gemmatimonadaceae bacterium
AACATCGCCAAGGATTGTGTCGCGCGGCCAGTGGTTCAGCGTTTCTTCCGCATTCTTGCTGAAACCAAAATCAAAGGCGCGCGTAAAAAATTGTCGCCCGCCATCAATGCGTCGCGCCGACAGCAATTCTTGTGTGCGAATGACGCCAAGCGCTTCGCCGAGTTCGTTTCCAATGAGATTTTGTCCACCGTCCCCACGTGTCAGCGAGAGGTAGGCCGTTTCTACCTTGCGTCCGCGCGCGAGCCACGAGATGAGCTGCGTGTCTTCATCGTCAGGATGCGCGGCAATCAACAACACCCGGCCTGTTGTGCCTAAGCCGTCTAGGACAGAGCCAAGTGCGGCCGCACCACGATCGGACGTTACCGTGCTCTGAGCGAACAGCATCGACGTGTGAACGACGAGCGCCGCAGCAAAAGCTGCGGCGCTGGCACGCGTCCGTCGGGCGATGATAGACTTGCGTCGAATCACTGTCCCACCTTCATCGGTTGCCACTCCTCAGCGAATTCGCCCGTTTCCATGACGACAGACACAATGCGCGCCTGCTCGAGATCATGTGCATCCTTCGCGCCCTCAGCGGGACTCGCGCGCTCCGGACGACCCACGTAGCGCACGCCAACAGCAGCGCTCGCAGACGCGCGCAGCCGTGGTTGCACATAGGTCCATGCACCTTGGTTGCGCGGCTCTTCCTGTGCCCATAACACTTGCTCGACTGCCGGATACAACTGCATCACGCGGGCGATCTCGTCGTGCGGCCACGGATATAACTGTTCGATCCGCACCAAGGCGACATGGGCGTTGCGCGATGGCGCCATGGCGAGATCGTAGTACAGCTTCCCGGTGCAGAAGACAATGCGACGCACATCATCGCGATGCTGTGACGCAACGGCATCATCGATCACAGGTTGGAAACTTCCGTCGGACAGGTCGCGCACATGCGACGCGGCCTGCGAGAGTCGCAACAACGACTTGGGTTGCAAGCACATGAGCGGACGTCGATCCCGACGCATTGCTTGTCGGCGCAGCAGATGGAAATATTGCGCCGGCGTGCTGCAATAGGCGACGGTCATGTTGCCTTCGGCACACAATTGCAGCATGCGTTCGAGACGCGCGCTGGAATGTTCAGGCCCCTGTCCCTCATATCCGTGTGGCAGCAGGAGCACGACACCAGAGTCGATGCCCCACTTCGCGCGATCAGAAACGATAAACTGATCAATAATGGGCTGCGCCACGTTGACGAAGTCGCCGAACTGTGCTTCCCACAACGTGAGGGTGTCGGTCGCGACCGTGCTGAAACCGTATTCGAAACCGAGCACTGCGGTTTCGCTCAACGCGGAATTGTAGATCTCGAATGCTCCGGTGGCGCCCGATAGATGGGCAAGCGGAGCATACTTTGCGCCCGTTTCGACGTCGTTGAGCACGGCATGCCGATGCGAGAACGTACCGCGTTCAACGTCTTGTCCGCTCATGCGCACCGAAACGCCGTCGGCGAGGAGTGATCCAAACGCGAGCGCCTCGGCGTGCCCCCAATCGATACCACCGCTCTCGCCCATCGCTTCGCGTCGACGCTCTAACTGCTTTGCCAATCGCGGATGCGGGGTGAACGTACTTGGCCACGAAAGGAGCATGTCGTTGATGAGCAGCAACCGGTCCGCTGCCACGGCGGTAATTACAGCCCTTGCTGGCGTTACGGGTTCGGCGGGCCACGGCGCGTGCTTCTCGCTCCCCAGCAGCGATGCTTTAAAGCGCGCATGAATGGTGGCGTAGCGATCGGCGACTTGTTTCTCGATCGCGGTCGCCTCGTCAGCGGCAATCACGCCTTCCGTGACGAGGCGTTGCGCCCATGCTTGTGGCACGGTGGGGTGCGCTTTGATCAGTTCGTAAAGCTTCGGCTGCGTGTACGTTGGTTCGTCGCCTTCATTGTGTCCGTGACGACGATATCCCACGAGATCGATGAGTACATCTTTCTTAAACTTTGCACGGTATGCGCACGCCAACCGAGCGGCGGTGATGCATGCTTGGGCATCGTCCGCGTTGACATGAAAGATCGGGATTTCGAATCCCTTTGCGAGGTCAGACGAATAGTGCGTGGAGCGTGCGTCGTTCGGGTCGGTGGTGAAGCCCACCTGATTATTCACGATGATGTGAATCGTCCCACCAGTGCGAAACGCATTCAGGCGCGAGATGTTTAGTGTTTCCGCGACGATTCCTTCGCCAGGAAATGCCGCATCGCCGTGAATCGCGACCGGCACCACTGATGATTCGTCGCGGGCTCCCGGACTACCCGGCACCCGTTGCAAGGCGCGCGCAACGCCTTCGACAACAGGGTTCACCACCTCGAGATGCGATGGGTTTGGCACGAGTCGCAACAGCACTTCGCGGCCGTCGACTTCGCGCGATCCTGCGTACCCCAAGTGGTACTTCACGTCGCCGGTCGCGTTTTCGTCGGCGTGATCGTGACGTCCTTCAAATTCGGCAAACAGCGCTTCGAACGGTTTGCCCATCACGTTCGTGAGCACGTTCAATCGTCCACGATGCGCCATACCGATGACAATTTCGCGCGCACCGGCCCGACCAGATTCATCGATGATCGTATCAAGGAGCGGGATGAGCGTGTCGGTGCCTTCAACGGAGAAGCGCTTGTAGCCGACGTACGCGCGTCCGATGAAGCGTTCGAGTCCATCCACCTCGTTGAGCCGATGCAGCACCGCTTTTTTCTCGTCGTTCGTCAAATCGCGCGTGATGACTCCGTCGCGAAATGTCGTGCGGAACCATTCGCGTTCGGCGTCCGTCTGCAAATGCCACACTTCGTATCCAATGCGATTCGAATACACGGCGCGTTTACGACGAATCACATCCGCGGCGGTCGCGTAGCGCGCGTCGTCCAATGCTTCACCGGGAATGATCTCGAGATCTGCATCGGTCAGCCCGTAGTACGCCGGTGTAATATCGTCCGCGCCTGGCGGCGGTGATCCGAGCGGATCGAGCTGCACGGCGAGGTGTCCGTAATTCCGGATGGCCTGTTGGAGCGATGCCGCCGAGGCCACTTTTTTCATCAGCGCGATGTCGACGCCTGCTGGCGCATGCCCAGAGGGCACTGGCGTGCCCCCCGCGAACAAGGACTCCGCGATGCGGAAATACTGACGCCACGTCTCATCCACACTCGCGGGATCAAGACGGAAACGTTCGAATTGTTCGGCGATGACGCCGTCGTTAAAAACGCTGGAGATAGCTGACATGCTCATATCTGCTGAATCTAACGGCGCGTTTCGTGCTCATGGCAGCGCGCAATTGTCGGCGAGCGCGTGAGCAAGGAGCCGTTCCTGGGACGAGAAGCAACCTCTAGTGGGTTTATCGAGAATCCGGCGGGTCGGCGCACGGTTTCAAACCGCTTCTGGCGTTTTAGGCCATAAAAGCGTGGGACCACTGCACTGTTGTGACGGGAAAGTGCTGAAGGCTTACACGAGCGTGTCGCGAAATTGCGTGTAATCAAGTTGATGAACAATCGTAATTTTGGACATTGTGGAACACGCATGACAGGTCATCCGCTTTGTCAGAAATGCCACGACGAGAATCCAATCGATCGCGCGACGGCGCCGTGCAAGGTCACCCGGACAAAACCTGTGTGCGGTGCGGTCGACCGTTTTCGTGGCGCAAAAAATGGGAAAGGGATTGGGAACGTGTACGCTATTGCAGCGACAAATGTCGGATGGGGAAGGGTGCGTAGCCCACGGACTGCGGTAAGCGGTTTTTTTTAACGCAACCGCAAGCAAACATGTCCGAGTGGACGCCACGCGCATCGCCACTCGGAACAGATTCGCGTTATAAACGGTGGGCAGTTTCGTTAAAACATCACCTCAGCGGTGACAAACACACTGCGTGCCGGCAGTACGAAGTAACGCACCTTTCCCGACGACGACACTGAGCCGCTGCCGTATTTTTGCGTGTCGCCAAGGTTGGCACCGCGCACAACCACGGCGTAGCGCGCTACCGAAAAGCGCGCCGATGCATCAACAGTGAAGAAATCCGGTAGCACTCGGTCGCCACTACTCGTGTTATCAAGAAACGCCTTCGATTGGTAGCGCGCTTCCGTGCTCAGCGCGACGTGTCGCGTTACCGCAAACTCCGCGCGTTGCGTTGTAACGAATCGCGGTGTGAGCAGTGGCTCTACGTTTAGACGCAGCACCGGCGTGCCACGCGACGAGTCTGTGAACTGCTTGATACGATTCATGCTCCACGCGGCGTTAGCACTGAGCACCAGTCGTGGCACCCCACGCCACAGACCATCAAATTCAAGGCCCCGTCGATAGCTGGAGCCCACGTTCCGACGTAGGATGGCGCCCGAGGCGGTCGGCGCGCCGATGCGCTCGATATCATTGCGAAAATCCATGTTGTAAACGTTTGCGTGCAACTCAAACGCTGCCTGTATCACATTGAGACCAAGTTCCGCATCGTGTACCGTCTCGGGCTTCACGCGCGTAAAATCTCCATACGCCGACACGTTGTCCGCATTCAAGTCATCGTCGCCCGCCAACAGATCGCTGCGCGCTGGCTCGCGCGTGGTCGCCCCGAACGACGCAAACGCCGACACGCCGTTGGCGATCTGCATCGTCACGCCAACTTTGGGATTGAAAAACGTCCAATCGATACTGCGTTCGCTTATACCCGCATTTTTGTCAGGGACGTAGCGGAATCTCGCCTGCCGCGCTTGCACATCGACAAACCAGCGCGCGCGCCCTGCCTTGTACGACGCCTTCGCGAAAATGTTTGCGTCGTCTTTGTGTCCAGTATTGTCATACAACGTAAGATCAGGCTTGAGATATCCGCGATGCGCGCGCTGATACAAATTCGCGTTCACCCCCGCATTGAGTTGCAGGTCACCCTCCTCATGCGTGATCACGCTGATCACACCGTACCACGTGTGCGCCAAGTTAAACCGATACCGGTCGGGCAATTCGAAATAGTCGTAGTTTCCACTCGCGGAATTGCGATATACCGTCGTATTCAACGACGTCGCTGAGCTCACGATGCGCGTGTACGCGAGCGCCACCATTTGTTGACCGAATTGGTCTAACTCATCGGTCGCTAGCGGGTTGAAACGGCGATTTTGCTGCAATTGTGCTGATGTCGCGCCGGTGTACGACAACGTGTCGGCGAGCAGACCCACTAATGCTGTCAGCTTGATGATGTCGTGCGATCCAAACCACCCGGCGCTGAGGAATGCGGTGCGTCCTTGCACTCCACTGTGGTCGCGATATCCATTCGTCCGAAGCGCGCTGACTCGTCCGTACACCGCGAGACCGTTCGCCAATAGGCCTGAGCCGAAACCCGCGCTGACGCGCTGCGCGCCAAACGATCCAAGCTGCACTTGCACATCGCCGCTTGGTGCAGGCTGCGCGATCGGCATTGTTTCAAAATTTATTGATCCCGCATACGATGCCGTGCCCGCCGTACTCGTGCCCACCCCGCGCTGCACTTGTACCGATTGCACGTTAGACATCAAATCGGCAAAGTTGGCGAAGTACAGCACTTGGTCTTCCGGATCGTTCAACGGGACGCCGTCGATCGTAATGTTGATACGCGTCTGGTCAATACCGCGTAATCGCAGATGGCTGTACCCCCAGTTCGTACCGGTTTCCGTATCAGCCGTTAGCGACGGCGACGCCCCTTGGAGCAAGAGCGGGACTTCCTGTCCGAATTGACGCTGCGCGATTGTTGCGCGACCAATCGTTTTTTGTGCGATTGGCGCAGCGTCCGACGCACGAATGGCGTTCACCATCACGCGTTCGATTCGCCGCGCCGAATCGGCGACCGCATGGCGAGTTGTGTCCGTGGTGGATTGCGCGCTGAGCGGTGCGACGCCTGAACAGAGGGCGACACACGCGGCGGCGAATATGTTGAAGACTACGAGATAGGATGCGGCGCTTTCGCGCATCCGCGGATGCGCGCTGCGCATCCGAGTGGTGCTGTACATCGTTGGACTCCCTACGCCGGTACGAGCCGGATCAGGTTCTACGGGACTGTCTCAGCCAACGCTCACTAGCGGCGCGGCACCCCGGTCATGTGCATCAACCATAATTGGTGAACACGCCCGTGTATAGCTTTCCGTGCATGACCAACTTTTGCGACTGGCTCATCACGCACGGCAGCTCCTGCGCGGAACTGTTTGGCTTTGTCTGCGGCGTATTAAGCGTGTATCTCGCGACGCGCGAGAACATCTGGAATTGGCCGTTCGGGGTGCTCAACGCGGGCTTTTACATCGTGGTGTTTGGCCGTGCGGGTTTGTATTCCGACACCGGCTTGCAGGTCGTGTATTTCGTACTCTCGTTTTACGGGTGGTGGCATTGGTTGTACGGCGGCAAAGCGCGTGCGCCCGTATTAGTAGCGCGCACATCGCTTCGCCTCGCCGCCGTGCTGCTGTTGATCGCGCTTGGCGCGTGGTTCGTGCTGTTCACCATCACATCCCGCATCCCCGGCGCGAAATTGCCGCTGCTTGATGCGGCGCTTGTGGCGCTAAGCCTTGTGGCGCAGTGGATGATGACCCGGAAATTATTAGAGAACTGGGCGTTATGGGCGGCGCTCGATACGGTATACGTCGGTCTTTTTATCGTTCGCGGCTTACGCTTGACGGCCGTGTTGTACGCTGTATTTTTGCTCCTCGCCATCTTTGGTCACTTCGAATGGAAACGATCACTCGCCCGCACGTCACCCGCATCGTCTTGACAGGTTCGGAGTCGGTTGGCAAGTCGATATTGGCAACGCAGCTGGCCGCGCACTACGGCGTCGCGTTCGTTCCGGAGTTCGTGCGCCAGTACGCGCTTTGCAAAGGGCTTCCGCTTGATGTCCACGACAATGAGCCCATTGCCCGAGGGCAGATGGCGCTCGAAGACGCGTACATCGCGCGCGCCACGTCCTTGCTACTGCATGACACCGACTTGGTAAGCACCGTGGTCTATGCTCATCACTATTTTGGGCAATGTCCACCCTTTATCGAAGATGCTGCATTCGCTCGTCGCGCAGACATGTATTTGTTACTCGACATTGATGTTCCGTGGATGCCAGACGCGGTGCGTGATCGCGGTGATCGTCGCGACGAAGTGCAACAACTGTTTGTCGCGACACTCGCCCGCGTGCACGCCGCCGTGACACCCATTTCCGGAACCTGGGCGGCGCGGTTTGCGCTCGCCACGGCGACGATTGATGCCGTCCGCTTGCGGAGCGATCAGCGTTGAGCGAAACTCGCCGTGGCAGGCTTCCCTTCTTAGAGGATTTTCTCGTGTCTAGCAATAATCAAAACTTCGGCAATCACGCGCGATTCGTACCGGGCTATCACTTTGTCACGGTGCTCCTCGCAATTGTTTATCTCGTGTGGGCCATCTATCGCGCGCTAACAATACGCGACGCCGCCACGCACTTCGAACTCGTGGGTGCGCTCGCACTCGTTGGGACAGCGTTGTACGCGCGTGTCTTTGCCCTGCAAGCGCAGAATCGCGTCATTCGCCTTGAAGAACAGATGCGACTCGCACGCATTCTGCCGACGGATTTACAAGCAAGTATTTCGTCGATCCATCCCGCACACCTCATCGCTATCCGTTTCGCGTCCGACGCAGAAGCATCGGAACTCGTACGTCAGGTGATCGCGAATCCGGCGATGACAGGTAAAGAGATCAAATCACAGATCAAGGCTTGGCGCGCCGACCACTATCGCGTGTAGTCGCTACCGCGTGCCTTTTGCACGCGTCATTTCAACCGTTACCGCAATTCCGCCATTACTCGTGCGCAACCGCGTGTCCATCGGAATACGCAGTTGCGCCGAGAGTTGCTTGTCGGGCACAAGCATGGCGAGGCGCCAGCCCTTCCCGCCCGCGCGCAGCACATCGCCCATGCGCGCGAACAAACTGCGCAAGTCGGCGCCGTCACTGACCCGAAGACCATAGGGTGAGTTGGTGAGGACGAGACCGGTCTCGCCGATCGCGGCAAGATCAGTCTCCGAGAGCGGCTGTTGTGCAATCGCGATGTCGTCTAACACGCCGGCCCGTTCAGCGTTCGCTTGCGTTGCTTCACACGCCCCTGCATCACGGTCGGTGAGGACAATGTGCACACCATTGGATGGTCGCATGGCTGCTCGTGCCTCTGCGCGCACATGGGCGGCTTCCATGGCGTCGTGTCCCGGCCACTGCTCCAGCGCAAAGGGGCGGTCCAATCCGGGCGCAATATTGCGCGCCATGAGCGCCGCCTCGATGCCGATTGTACCCGATCCGCAAAACGGATCGACGAGGGGGATTTCACCCGTCCACTCACACGCGGTCAGCATGGCCGCCGCGAGTGTTTCACGCAGTGGCGCCTTCGCGATGGCTTGCCGCCACCCACGGCGATGAAGCAGCTCGCCCGAGCTGTCTGCACTGATTGTGCATTGATCGTGATCAAAACGCACGACGATCAGCTGTGCGGTCGTCGCGACGTCGGCGTCTTCTTCATCCGGCGAATGGGCTTCGACACGAGCGCCTTTGATCGAACGCTCGATACCGCGTGCGATACGCTCAGCTACGGCGTCTGAGTGGTAAAGTCGCGACTTGCGACACGTAACGCGCAGACGCGCCAGCGAACCGGGCGCCAGCACGCGGCCCCAGGCCATACGCGTCGCAAGTTTTTCGAGCGTGGCAAAATCGCGCGCTTCAAACGTTGCCAGCCGTACGAGCACGCGGCTCGACATGCGCGACCAGAGATTGGCGCGCAGTAAACTGGCAGCGTCCGCATCAAAGGCAACGCCCGCATCACTTACCTCACGCGGCACAATGCCCATCGTTGTGAGCTCACGAGCAACCAGCGGTGCCAGACCGGGTGCCGTTACCGCAAACGCATCGAACGAGACGAGCGTTGGTCCTCCATCGCCCTTAAGCGGCTTGTGCACCAAGTTCACGAGGCCGATGCGTGGCCGAGGGCAAATCTGTCGCGCGGGATTGCAGAAGCGTCCAAAATTCCTCCGCGTCGAGCGGTTTAGAGAACAAATATCCTTGGCCGAGTTCACAGCCCAGCGCAATTAATTGCGCCCGTTGTGACTCACGCTCAATGCCTTCGGCCACGGTATTCAGCCGCAACGTTTCTCCAAGCGCGACGATCGCACTGGCCAACACCGGACCCTCGCCTCCTCTGTCGATGACATCGACAAACGCCTTATCGATCTTGAGAATGTCGATCGGGTAGCGTTGAAGATAGCTTAATGAAGAATATCCGGTTCCGAAATCGTCGATTGCCAGTGAAATACCGAGTGATTTGAGGGCCATCAGGCGCGCCATGGACAGGTCGGTATTATGCATCAACATGCTTTCGGTAATTTCGAGCACGAGGTGACTTGGATCCAGGCCCGAGTCCACGAGGGCCAATCGCACGTCTTCGACTACGCCCGGTTCCTGAAGTTGACGTCCGGACAAATTGACGGTGATACGCATCGTCGTCCCGCGCTCGCGCTCCCATTGCTTGGCAGTTCGACACGCGCGGCGCAACACCCACCGTCCGAGTGCCGTGATCAAACCCGTTTCTTCCGCAATCGGAATGAACACACTCGGGGGTACCGTTCCACGCTCTCGACAGCACCAGCGGACGAGCGCTTCCGCTCCAATAATCTCGCCGGTCTCGAGCACGACAATAGGTTGATACTCAAGAAAAAACTCTTCGCGTTCGATGGCGCGACGCAAATCAACTTCGACCACCAATCGCTCCAGCACCGCCTGGTGCATACTCGGCTCAAACAGCACGTACTGTCCTTTGCCTCGCGTTTTAGCCACGTACATCGCCAAATCGGCATTGCGTACGAGATCGCTCGTCGTGCACTGCGCGCCGTTTCGTGCGATGCCAATACTGGCGCTGACCGTCACCTGCCGACCCACGAGCTCAAACGGTTGCGCCAGCGCGTCGCGGATACGATCAGCAATGGCCAACACGTCGCCATCGTCATCAATCTGTTCGACTAACACCGCAAATTCGTCACCGCCGAGCCGCGCAATGACGTCACTTTCCCGCACACACCGCGAGAGGCGATGCGCCGCCTCGACAAGCATGCGGTCTCCTTCAGCGTGACCGAGGGAATCGTTTACAGTTTTGAAATTGTCAAGATCGAGGAACATGACGGTGACAGGAGTACCCGGTCGCGCGGCACGTGCGAGTGCGCTGCCCACTTGATATAAAAACAATGAACGATTCGCGAGATCTGTGAGCGGATCGTGAAATGCCTGATGCATATACTGATGCTTAATTACAGCTTGTTCGGTGACGTCACGCGTGTTGAGTACCAGTCCACCAATCACCGGCTCCGCCAACAAATTTGTACCCACGTTGTCCACGGTCATCCAACTTCCGTTCACATGGGCGATACGCCACTCCAGCGAGCGCGCACTCACCGCCGCGAACGCCGCGTTCCGCGTGCGCGGCGTGATGGCGAGGTCGGCGAGAAACGCCATCGCTGATGCAACATCGTCTGGATGTAGCAACGAGGTGAGCGACGTGTTGAGAAGCTTTACTGGATCATGACCAAGCACGGTCGCGACAGACGGACTCACGTATCGAATCGTGCCGTCGGTGTCGACGATTGTAATCACATCACTTGAGTGCTGCACGAGCGCACGAAATCGCGCCTCATTATTGCGCGCTGTCGATTCCTGCAGCGCCCGCACGGTTGCGCGTGCTGACATTAGTTGCCGGGCAAACGCAAGACCAGTTAAAGCAGCGGCACCAACCGCAAGCCCGACCAATGGTTGCGCCGTCTGCTTAAATGCGGTGGCCAACAACAGGCCAAATCCGAATATGACAGCCGCAAAGGGAAGAAGACTACTGCCGGCCTGAGAATGCGATGTCACGGTGCACACACGCAGTTCGCGCTGCGACATGGTCGCGCACTTGACCCACGCGGCGAGCGCGAGAAGCACCGTACTGATCGGCGCGGCAGCAACCTCCCAATAGTTTACGCCTGCGCCGCCCAGCATTTGCACGACCATGGCAACATTTGCCAGAAAGTGCACCAGCAGCGCGACGGACAGTAAAATCAGCACGTTTGCCTGGTGCTGCAACGCCGTACGTCGCCAAAGCAACGACGCGATGAGGAGTAGCAAGAGATCCCCAATCGCGGCGGCGTGCGGTAGCACAAATGCTCGCAGTGTGAACACCAACCCGTGCGTCTGCGCTGAGGACCAGTCCACCCACACGACGAGCAATCCACCGACACATACTGTCGCTACATCAAGCGCCAATTTGCTGCGATCAGACGCGGTTCGTGGTGCGCTCGGCAACTGTAGCAGTGCATAGAGCAGCAGCAACTGCGAGATGAACGGTGTTGCATCTGATAGCGCGTGTGTTGCGCCGTGAGAGAGCAGGAGGCACACATCACGGAGCACGTAGATCAGCTGCGACAATCCGACGAACCTCCAAGATCGGCGCGCGCCGTGGTCGAGTGTCCGCGCGCTTGCTGCGCGGAAGGCCAAGGCGGACGCGATGCTGGTGAGTGCGTGCGGTGCCATCGTGCGCAGAACGTCAAGCGGTTCGCTTAAGCGCGCACCTACCGTCAGCCACGTCGACATGACAGCGGCGTACGCAATCATACCAACGAACAATACCGTGTTCCAGCTCCATAAAAACACAGCTGACGGACCAGCCGGGACGCCTTGCGATACGCGAACCGCAGGGCTCGGATACTGGCCTGATCGACGTGTGGAAACGTCGGATGTCGTGGCCATCGGGAAGAGTAGGGGATACGATTGCGGCCGCGCGCTATCACTCGATGACGAACGCGCGCGGACCCGACAACCAACATCGGCGTCAGGGTCCGTAATCTCCACCTACCCGACGCCTATACCGCGCAAACCGTCACACTGCTGGCGATGACATTTTGTCGTCAGTGCCTGGCACCGTCGCACGTACCTTCGCCTTTTTGCGCGGCCAAAATATGCGAAACGCGAAGAGCACGGCAAACACCCCCGCGTACATTAACGGCTCCTCAATGTCCTTCTTTTGGCCCCAGATATAGTGAATACATGCCGCGACCGCAGATACGTATACGAGTCGATGCAGCACATTCCATTTGCGCCCGCCAAGTCGCTTAATCCAAGCTTTCGTTGACGTGATCGCCAGTGGAATCATAAGCAAAAACGCGAGCATGCCCAACGTGATATACAAATGCTTGAGCACGTCCGTGACGATGTCATGCACATCGAAAAACATATCGAGACCGACGTAGATGCACAGGTGCGCAAACGCCCAGTAAAATGCGGCAAGACCAAGAAATCGACGCTGCGTCACGAGCCATCCCCAATGCGTTATGCGCATCAGTGGCGTGACGGCTAAGGAGCACGCCAATAAGCGCAGCGCCCACTCGCCCGTAAAATGTTCCGCCGCGCGAATAGGGTTGGCGCCGAGTTGGTCAAGTAATGCTTGCGCAACCAATACGGGCGCTGGCACCAACACCAACGCCCACAGCGCGGGCCGCAGCCATCGACGAATCCACGGTTCACTCCGCGTAAGCTGCGCGCCGATCGCTGCGCGATTGACGAAGGTCAATAGGACTTCCTTAAGTCCATGCCCGAATAGAGCGACGCGACTTGTTCGCTGTACCCGTTGAACATCAATGTTGGAATTTTAAGAAACTGCCCGATGCGACGCTCTTTTGCTTGCGTCCACCGCGGATGATCGACCGTCGGATTCACGTTCGCGAAAAAGCCATACTCACTTGGTGCAGCATCGTTCCACGTCGTGTGCGGCATTTTGTCAGTGAAGCGAAGGCGCACAATCGATTTGCTCCCCTTAAATCCGTATTTCCATGGCACCACTAACTTGAGCGGTGCTCCATTCTGGTTGGGCAACGGCTTGCCGTACATACCCGTGACGAGCAGCGCGAGCGGGTGCATCGCTTCGTCCATCCGCAACGCTTCCGTGTACGGCCACGGCAGAACTGACCGCCGCTGGCCGGGCATGCGCGTCGGATCGAGCAGCGTGATAAACTCTACAAACTTTGCGCTGGGCAACGGTTCGCAGCGATTAATGACATCGCGCACCTGCACGCCCTGCCACGGAATAACCATTGACCACGCCTCGACGCAGCGATGACGATAGACGCGATCCTGCAGCGACAGTCCTTTGATCAGATCGTCGAACGCAAATGTCTTTTGCTGCTTGACCAGGCCATCCACCGAAATGGTCCAAGGCCGGGTTTTAAAGTTTTTGGCTTGATCTTTTGGTTCGTCCTTGTCCGTGCCGAACTCGTAGAAATTATTGTAACTGGTCGCGTCGGCTTCGCTCGTAAGTTTCTCGCCGCGCGCCGGCTGTCGACCTGAGCGACTGAGCGCCTGTAATGCCGCGGGTGCCAGCACGGTACCAAGCGCGAGCGCACCTGCCGTACCGACGAATTGGCGTCGATCAAGGCAGACGGACTCGGGTGTGATGTCCGAAGATTTCAAGTCGTCAGAGCGTCGAATCAGCATGGTACGGCGAGTGAGGGATAGTGGTGGTCGAGCGGCGATGTGCAGAACACAACTGCATCAGATACGACCAGACGGAGACAATCGTTCCGCGTGGTTCAGTCCAACGTCTTCGCAAATCGTCGTACGGAAACCGTTAGCAACAGGATGGCGAATACCGACAGAATGACCAATTCCGACCACAACTCGGCGAGTCCGACTCCTTTGAGCAACACGCCACGCAGAATTGTTAAGAACCATGTTAGGGGCAGCAACGCGCCAAGCCACTGCGCCGGCTCCGGCATGGCAGCGCGCGGAAAGATGTATCCTGACAACAAAATGTTGGGGAGCATAAAGAAAAAGCTGAGTTGCATCGCCTGCACCTGATTTCGCGCGATGGTCGAAATGAGCAGGCCGATGCCCAAGCTTGCCACGATGAACACGAAAGACAGCGAATAGAGCAGCAGAAGACTACCAGCGATCGGAATGTCAAAGAAGAGGCGTCCGAGTACCAACACCACCGACATTTGAACGTACCCCACGACCAAAAATGGCACGAGTTTTCCCAGCATGAGGCTGGTTTTTCCGATTGGTGTTACGATGAGTTGTTCGAGCGTGCCTCGTTCACGTTCCCGCACAATGGCCGTGGACGCAATCAGCGTCATGGTGATGGTGAGCAAGACGCCAACAATGCCGGGCACGATAAACATCGCGCTCTGCTGCGCTGGGTTATACCACGGTCGCACGTGGATGACCACGGGTGGGGTGATCGCGTAGCGAGTAGCGAGCAATTGCGATCCCCGTGCGGCCGCGGCCAACTGCGCGCCGGAGATTGCTGCGCCGGACGATTGTGGATCAGCAGCGTCGATCAGTAATTGCGCTTCACCCGTATGGCCGCGTCGGATATCGCGTTGATACTCGGGAGGAATGACCAACGCGACACGGGCCGCACCGCGCTCAATCCAGTGTCGCGCCGTCGTGCGATCCGGCACCGCCGCGACCACGCGAAAGTTGTCCGTGTTTTGTAGCACTTGAATGAGCGCCCGGCTTTCAAACGTGCGCGACTGATCCAGCACTACGGTTGGCAGTCGACGTACGTCGGTTTGAATCGCGTACCCAAAAAGCAATAACTGCACGGCGGGCAATCCCGTCATCATCGCGAAGGTCAGCCGGTCGCGACGCAAGCTGATGGACTCTTTCCATAGCATCGGCCACACGGTCCACCGACGGAGTCGCTCCCACATACTCAAGCGCCCGTGCTCGCCGTTTGCTCATCGCGCTGCTGCAACAGTACAAACACGTCTTCTATGTTATTTGCACCGAAGTGCGTGAGAATTTCCTGAGGTGTGCCGATGGCGATGAGATGTCCGCGCGAAAGAAATGCGAGACGATGGCACCGCGCCGCTTCGTCCATGTAATGTGTGGTCACGAGAATCGTGGTTCCGTTGCTCGCGAGGGAATAAATCGTTTCCCAAAATGTGCGTCGCGCGGCGGGATCAACGCCGGCGGTCGGCTCGTCGAGAAAGAGGAGTCGTGGGTTGTGCGCGGTTGCACACGCTAAGGCGAGTCGTTGCTTCCATCCACCGCTTAACGTACCGGCAATTTGTGCGCGCCGCGCGGTGAGTCCGAGCACCTGCATGTGCTCCTCCAATCGGCGTGTTCGCGCGGCACCGAGCAGCCCGTACACGGAGGCGTAGAAGCGCAAGTTTTCAAACACCGTGAGTTCATCGTACAAGCCGTATCGTTGCGACATGTAGCCAATGCGTTGTCGCACCTGTTCCGCCTGCGTCCCGACATCATAGTCGGCCACGGTGGCGCTGCCACTCGTGGGCACGACCAATCCACACAGCATGCGAATGGTGGTCGTTTTGCCCGAGCCATTCGGGCCGAGGAGCCCGAATACCTCACCCTGTGCGATAGAGAAATCGAGATTGTCAACGGCCAGTACGGAACCGAATCGCTTGCTGAGCGCGCGCGTTTCTACGACCGGTCGTAGCGTGTTGCTATTGTCCATGTGCGCGTTCGGCGTTGTCATTTGTTGCCGCGCGGCAGCGTGACCGTGACGGGAAGTCCTGCCTTTAACTGATCGCTAGGATCCACAAATTCAATTTTTACGCCAAATAGTAGATCCGCACGTTCTTTCTCGGTTAATGCGACACGCGGCGTGAATTCTGCTTTGCGTGCAATGGCGGCGATGCGACCGCGGCGCGTGATGGTATCCCCGTCAAGTCGCGCGGTCACCGTGTCACCAACGTGCAGTCGCGGGAGCACAAACTGTGAGACGTAAATACGCGCCCATGGTCGTGACGGTTGGCCGATGGAGATTGCACTTTGCCCAGGGCTTATCACTTCGCCAGGTTCGACATTTCTGCTGGTGATCACACCGTCAATGGGCGCGACCAGTACGAGATCGTTTGTGTTGGCGCGCACTGCGGCGGCCGCAGCGTTTGCACCGCGCGCGTCCGCGGCGGCCGCGAGTCGACGTTCATCACGCGGCCCCGCGCGCAACAGTCGCAGCGTCTCGCGCACGGCATCGCGTTTGCTCGCGCTACTGCGCGCCGCAGCCCGTGCGGCATCGAGTTGCGCGCGGCTAATGTCACCGCGCGCGGCAAGGGGTTCGAGGCGCGACAAGTCGGCGGCGGTTCGGTCGACGTCCGCATCGGCAACGTTGACATCGGCCTCCGCGCGCAAGAGTTCGGACGGGCGTGCCCCGCGTATGAGTTCACGCGCTGCTTGCTGCGCCGACTGCACGCGCGCATCCGCCTGTGCCTGTACGGCGACCATCGTCGGCGTCGCAAAGATCGCTAGGGTATCGCCAACCCGCACAGGATCCCCCTCCTGCACAAAGACGCGCACGGCGCGCGCAAGTTGCAGTGGTCCGATGTTGGTTTCGACCATTTCAAGCGTACCCACCGCCGTGTCGGGAACCGTAGATCGGCCGCAGCCCACGAGGACACTGACGCAAAGCGAAAGCGTGTGATGCAGCGCGAGCCGTTGGTGCTGGGGAGTGTTCACACTCGAAACCTTTGGTTCGGACCCGCACGCGTCAATCGCCTGCCTCTGTTCCCTAATCGCTCATCCTAAATCCCTGCTTTCACCCTTGCTTGCCCACCGACCCACACATTCACTTCGCTTATGTCCGACATCGCCACCGAATCACTACCCCCGTCACTCGCAAAAACCTTGCGCCAGTTTCGGGCGCTGGGTCGGGAAGACAAGATGCAGGCACTCTTAGCGTGGTCGAAGAAGCTTGAACCGCTGCCAGAGCGTCTCGCGGTGCTTGACCGGACTGCGTTTATGGTGGCTGAATGTCAAACGCGCGTTGACCTCTTCCCTGAACACAATGCCGACGGCACGTTGCATTTCTTCGCCGACGTGAACGCGCGACAATCTCCGACGGTAGCGGCGGTCCTCGCCATTACGTTTTCCGCCGTTAACGACCAGCCACCCGCCGTTGCGCTTGCCCTTCCGCCAGATTTCGTTCGTCTGCTCATGCAAGATATCGGACTTGGCGCCCGCGAATCAGGTTTGGCCGCCATGATTGACCGCATTAAGCGACACGCGCACGCGATTGCTACTTCATCAACACCAAAACCCAACACATGACAGTTACGATCACTATACGAAATAACGGCCCCCTCGTCATCGCCCCAGACCAGGTAGCGATGATTCGCTTGGTCGATCACGAAGGCAACGTTGTGCCGCCGCGTTCCGCGGAAGGGAAACCGATGTCGCTCTGTCGCTGCGGCGCGTCTGCGGTCAAGCCGTTTTGCGACGGGACACATTCGAAGATTGGATTTGTCGGTGCGAACGCTGCTCGCGAGGCATTTGATGCTGCCGCCAGCGCTCCTCAGCCCGTTGCCGGCTGATGCTCTGGGTATTAAACGCGTGGGCGTGGGTGTCGATGGTGACTTGTGTCATCGTTGGCACACCCATCGTCGCTCTCGTTTTCGCATTCACCGCACCCTTCGATAAGGGACGCTATGCGGCGGGTCGGGCGTTCCGGCTTGTCGCCGTAACAGCGCTCAAGCTCAATCCATTGTGGCGCTTTCGCACACGCGGCGCGCCGCTGTGCGATCCGCGACGTCCGTACGTCGTTGTCGCGAATCATGAGTCGTACGCGGATGTGTTCTTAATCAGCTGTTTTCCGTGGGAAATGAAATGGCTCAGCAAGGACACCATGTTCAAAATTCCGTGTATGGGCTGGATGATGCAGATGGCCGGGGACATTCGCATCATTCGCGGCAAGCGCGAATCGGCCGTCGATGCGGTCAAACAGTGTCGGGATCGGCTCGCGAAAAAAGTGTCGATCATGATCTTTCCTGAAGGCACGCGCTCACGGGATTGGGAGATGCTGCCATTTAAAGACGGCGCGTTTCGACTGGCTATTGAAGCCGGTGCGCCCATTTTACCAATCGCCGTCGCTGGTACGCGAAACGCTATGGCGAAAGGCACGTTTCAATTTTTGCCGGCCCGCGCGGTTGCGCAGATGCTTGCACCAATCGAGACAGTCGGTTTGACGTTATCCGATCTTCCGGCGCTTAAACAGCAAACGCGTGAGCGCATCGAAGCTGGGCGTCGCGCACTCGCGCAGGATTTGGGGCTGCCGGTTGGCGGGGTCGTGGAGACGAGTGCGGCCTGCCCCTGAAAACGAGCGTGCCCTCAACGACGCGCTGTCGTCGCCGGACGATTCCACATCGCAAGCGCTCGCCTCGCTTGATGGTGACATCATCGTGCTTGGTGCTGGCGGGAAGATGGGACCGACACTCGCCCGCATGGCGCGTCGCGCGCTTGATGCTGCTGGGGCGTCGCGCGATGGACCGGACGCACGTCGTGTCATTGCCGTTTCTCGATTCTCCGATGCAAGCGTCGCTACTTCGCTCGCATCAGACGGCGTCGACATCATTCGGGCCGACCTTGCCGATCCTCACGCTGTCGCGTCGCTCCCGTTTGCGCCCAACGTCCTGTGGTTAGCCGGACAGAAGTTTGGTACCACGGGTGATCCCGTTGGCACGTGGACGCTAAACGTTGTGGCGTCGACGCATGCCGCCGAACATTTCGCGGGCGCGCGCATTGTATGTTTTTCGACCGGCAATGTGTATGCGCGAACTCCCGTTGCTACAGGCGGATCACGCGAACACGATGCGCTCGCGCCCGACGGGGAATATGCCGCATCGTGTGTAGGACGCGAACGCGTGTTTGAATCGGTGGCGCGTCGTACCGGATCGCCACTGCTGTTGTATCGACTGTTTTATGCATGCGATTTACGATACGGCGTGATTACCGATCTCGCGCTCCGCGTGCTCCGTGGTGACACCATCTCACTGGCGACGCCGATCGTCAACGTCATTTGGCAAGGCGACGCGAACCGCCTTGCGTTGCGCGCACTCGCGGCAACAACGACACCGCCAACTGCATTAAACGTGACGGGTGCGGCCATACACACCCGCACGCTGGCAACACAAATCGGCGCGCTGCTCGATGTTGCGGTACGATTCGCGGATGACGTCCGCACGGAGGCGCTCGTCGCCAACGTTGATGCATTGCACGCGACGTTACCCTACGACGCGCTTCCAGTGGATACACTCCTCGCGTGGGCAATCGCTTGGATTCGGCAGGGCGGCCACCTCCTCGGCAAGCCCACCAAGTTTGAGGTGCGAGATGGCCGTTTCTGAGGAGCCCCTGCAAGTGCGACGTCATCTCGCAGCTGGTCACGTCATACCGGCCCACCCCCTCGCGCTTACTCCGCATCGGACGATGGACGAGCGTTCCCAACGCGCACTCACGCGCTACTATGTCGCCTCCGGTGCAGGCGGAATGGCCGTTGGAGTACACACGACGGGATTTGCCATTCATGATGCAGCGGTCGGATTGTATCGCCCTGTACTCGAACTCGCGGCAGAGACGGCGAAGTCCGCACTGGCCACTGCGGCGATCGACAGCGGAATTGTTCGACCATTTGTGCGCATCGCCGGAATTATCGGCGACACCAAACAGGCCATCAAAGAAGCCGAAATCGCGCGCACCCTTGGCTATCACTGCGGGCTGCTCTCTCTCGGCGCATGGCGCGACGCCGATGACGCAGCGGTCATGCACCATTGTCGACATGTCGCCGAAGCATTTCCGCTCTTTGGCTTTTACTTGCAACCGGCAGTTGGTGGTCGTCGCTTATCCTATGGCTTCTGGCGTGAGTTTGCAGAAATCGCAAATGTTGTCGCGATCAAAGTGGCGCCGTTTGACCGCTATGCGACTCTCGACGTCGTTCGTGCCATCGCTGACGCGGGCCGTGACGATATCGCGCTGTACACCGGCAATGACGACTCCATTGTCAGCGACTTGGTGACGGATGTACCAGTGCGCACGGGTGGTCGCGCTACGACACGACACTTTGTTGGCGGTTTGCTTGGTCAATGGGCGGTGTGGACACATCGCGCGGTTACGCTGCTCACTGAGATCCGTGCGTGGCGCGCGACAGCATCCACAGCGTTGCCCACAGCGTGGTTGTCGCGTGGCGCGGAACTCACCATGGCCAACGCAGTGATCTTCGATGCCGCCAATGCATACAGCGGTTGCCTGCCCGGCCTTCTCGAAGTGCTGCGCCTGCAAGGCTTAGTGCGTGGGACGTGGACGCTCGATCCGCACGAGCGCCTGTCTGCGGGTCAAGGCGACGCGATCGCACGATTCGCCTCACGCTTTGGTGATCTGCATGACGACGCGTTCGTCGCCCGACATCTCGACGACTGGATGCGATAGCTGTCCGCTACGTGATCAGCCGCGCATGCCAACCTTGGCGCGCCGGTCGCTCGAACTGCAAACGCCATTCACCGACAGTCGTCACCATCGTATCAAACACTGGCGTATCGGCCACCACCACGCCATTCGCGGCCGCAGCGACAAACGCACTGCGCGCCGCCATTTGCACGATTCCAGCCGTATCGCGCCAGAATATCATTCCGCCACCTACCAGTGATGTCCCGATCTGCGGCTCGGCGCCCGCCAACGTGCGAAATAGCCCGTCGATTGAGCACCCCGATGCGCCGGTGGCCGCTTCGTCCACCGCAACGGCAAGAAAGCGATCATCGCGCCAGGCACGCGCGCACACTAACGGCGTACCATGCGCACGCCAGTCGAGCAGATATTCGTCCACGATCTGCATCAACTGTTCGAGCGCCGCGCCGACCACCGGCGCGGCGGCTCCAAATACCCATACGCGTGCCGACGGCGGCAGCGTCTCAAAACTTACCTTCGGCATGTGCGACTTTTCGTAGAGAACGTTACGGCTTGCTGCTGCCAGGCAACTGCAGCATCGGCATCGCACCACCCGTCACCGTTGGCATCTGCCCGTTCCAACGCTTCGCCATTTCGTACTGCACGAGGTTGGACGTAATGCTACGCGACAGCAAATCATTTGCCTTCGCCTGTGCTTCCGCTTCAGCAAGAATTGCCTTCGCGCGACCAACCGCCTTAATGCTGTCGCCCTGCGCTTGAAACGTATTTTTCTGCAATTCGTTTTGTGCCGTCAGTGCTTGTTGCTGCATCACGTTTTTCAATGAAATCGCGTCCATAACTGCCTTTGGCGCGCGGAATTCGTTGAGTGTGAACTGTTTCACGTCGATGCCGTACGGATCAACACGCTTCTGCAAGGCCGCCTGTGTACGTGCAACCACTTCTGCTTTCTTCGGACCGAGGATCGCCGCAATTTCTTCGTTGCCCACAACTTCTTGCAACGACTGCCGAATGGCCTGTTTGATGAAGCCGTGCTGAATCGTGTACACGTCCGTCCGAAATGTGGAATACAATTGCGGCACTTTATCGGGACGTAGTTCGAAGGACATCGAGACATCAAGCGACAACGGTTGCCCTTCGATCGAGTTGACGTTGATTTCCTCGTTATTGGGCGAACCTTCGGCTGGGTCCTTTGCGAGCAGGAGCGTTTGCATAAACGTCGGATACTCAGTGATTTGCGTCAGCAGCGGATTGCGGACGTGAAATCCCGGGCCGAGTGGCTGTGGATCGACGCCGCCGCCGCCGCGATGAATCACGATGCCCACATGTCCAGGTTCGATATACGTCACTGTTGATCGCGCGAGCAGAAACAGTGCGACCAACACCACCGCGCCGAGCGCGAGACGAAGCGCGCGTCCACCGCTGCTGTCTCCGCCACTCAATCCACCTCCGCCCGAGACGCCGGACATCGAGTTGCGCATCGAACTACGAATCCCTTCGAGCGTCGTATCAATCGACGTGGCCATCTACAGCCTCCTGGTAGCAATGAGGACACAGCGCTTCGCCCTTTGGCAGCCGTACGAGTTGTTCTTCGCGCTGGAGTCCGTGAATCGGGCATGTGAGGTCTAACTGTTTCTCGATGCGCTTCCGGTTGGCGGTTTGTGTAATCCGCTTTCCAAACGGCGTCATCTTCACGATGGTCACGAAAAGAGCGGCCAGTACCGCCAGTGTGGCGATAAACAGTCCGCTCTCGAGCATAATGGCGTTCATAGGTATGTTGAATATTACGGCGTGTTGCACGGAAAGGCGTCAATCATACCCTATTCTCTAAACTCCCAACTCAAACCGCAGCATCGCTGCCACCTCCGGCAACCGAAAGCGAAAGCCTGAGCGCAGGAGCACGGTCGGCACCACGCGTTGACTGGCCAGCGCCGTCGCGTCGGCCATTTCGGCGCCGAGCACCAGGCGCAAGGCGAAGGCTGGTACAGTTGCGAGCGATGGTCGGTGTAGCACGGTCGCAAGCACTTGCGTATACGCTTCGTTCGTCAGCGCATGCGGTGCGACAAGATTGACCGGACCGATTACGTCGTCGTGCATGAGGCAGTGGTAGATGGCGCCGATTTCGTCGTCGAGCGCGATGGGGCTAATCCACTGTGCTCCGCTGGCCAATTGGCCGCCCAGTCCGAGCCGAAAGAGCGGTAGTTGCACCGCGAGCGCACCTCCGGCAGCGCCTTGGACAATGCCCGTGCGCAGGTGCACCACACGAATGCCAGCGCGACTTGCTGGTTCGGTCGCGGCTTCCCATGCGTTGCACACGTCTGCCAAATAGTCCGTGCCGTGTTTACTCGATTCGTCAAGCACCTCGTCGCCGCGACTTCCGTAAATGCCAATCGCCGAGCCGCTGAGCAGCACCGTTGGCTTTTGTGTGAGTTTCGCGAGGGTGCGCGCTAACAACGACGTCCCGTCGATGCGACTTGAGCGAATGGCGGCTCGATGATCAGCCGTCCAGCGTTCGGCGATCGACGCACCCGCGAGGTGAATGACGGCGTCGACCCCCTCCAAGGCACCGGGATCGAGCACACTGCGCGCCGGATCCCAGCTTACGTCGACGCGACCGGGCTGCACCGGACCGCGACCGATGCGCAGAACCTCGTGCCCGCCCGTCGCAAGAAATGCGGCGAGCTGTGTGCCGATAAATCCCGAGGCGCCCGTGATTGCAATGCGCATACGCGGACGATCCGCATACGCGGCGTGTCCCGCGAGATCTGCGGTTAACAGCTCGTGTCGATATTGAAACACGCGAGCCAGGGTTGACGCGGCATAATCGCCACCAACGGCGCTGCCGAGTGCGCCGAGCGGCAATGCATATTCGATGTGATCTTCGAGCGTGCTTGCGCCAATCCCATCTGGTGCAAAGAGATGCGTATGTCGCCAACGCGCGAACGGACCACTGGTCATCACGTCGCGAAATTGGCGATTGACGATGTAGTCGCGGTGCTCGACGGTCCACGTGGTCGGTATCGGACCCGCGTGAACTTGCAGCGTAACCTTCGCTCCGTCCCGAATGCCACCGGTGTGTTCAAGAACGCGAGGTTTGTCCCACGGCGGAGACAGTCGTTCGAACGCGCCCGGTCGCTCGTGCCACGCGAACAGCGTTTCAACGGGCACCGGTACGTGAAGCGTCTTGCTAAAAATCTGGGCGGTCATAGGCGGATGATGGTTGCATGATACTCCAAAATAACGCGTCGTATCGTGCCATTGTTCGCAATAGTTGGTGCCGCTACCAGCCGCCCACGTTTTCCATATCGAGCACGCGCCAACAATACCAACTGGCGATCGACGACCACGGTCGCCATTTCTTGGCAACTTTCTCGAGACGATCAATTTCTGGGAGTGCTCGCATGCGATAAATGCGTTGGGCACCTTTTCGCACGCCAAGGTCGAGTACAGGCAGCACGTCTGGCCGGCCGAGTCGGAACATCAAAAACATCTGCGCGGTCCATCGTCCAACACCACGCACTTTCACCAGTGCTTCAATGATCGCTTCATCATCCAGCGTTTCGATGGTATGGAGCGGAAGCTGCTGGTCGACGACATGGCGCGCGAGATCGCGAATCGCTGCGGTTTTTGCCGCTGAGAGTCCACAGCCTCGAAGCACTGTTTCGTCGTGCGCGAGAACATGTTCCGGAGTTGGCGGGCCGCCGTCGCCACAGCGCTCGACAAATCGACCATGAATGGTGGCGGCCGCGGTGCCGGAGAGCTGTTGATAGACGATTGCGCGAGCGATGTGGTCGAAATGCGTGCCATCGCTGTTGACGCGCATCGTGCACGGACCAACGCGCTCAATGGCAACCGCCAGACGATCGTCAGCGTCGTGCAGCGCTTGCACGCCGACGCTGACGTTGCGCGCGGTAAGCAGCACGCGCGCCGACCGTCCAAGCATTACATCGTCAGACTGAACATGATGTGTGCTTTTGGCGTACCGGGCAACATCAGCCACGGCTTCGAGTCCGACGGCTTGGTGGACAAACCGGTTGTCGCTTCTGTCGCAAACGGAATGTAGACCACGAACAACGGTTTCGATTTCGCTGCGGTTCCGGTCGCAGCGTCGTAATCACCATCGGGTCCGAACAGCTGATACAGCGAAGCGGGCGTAGACGGCATTTTGAGCTTGCCGGCTTTCACCTCCGCAAAGCGCACGGTATCTACCTGCGCGCCTTTCACGCCCGCCTCACGGAGCGCTCGACCGCGGGCCATAAACGGGTCCATTGAATCGTGGTAGCACGACACATGGAATTGCTTATCCGAAGGATCATCGGCGAGGCAGAGCATGCCGTTTTTGGATGGGCGGAGCATTTCCAACTTGCCAGCGGTGCGGTACCCCATCACACCGGCGCCATCACGCATATCTTTGGGCAGCGCAAGAACCGCTGCATTGACTTGATCGGTCGTCGACGGCAGGGTTTGCGCGAAAACGGCAACGGGTCCGACGGCGAGCGCGAACATCACAGCACGACAGGCACGAAAAGCAGGCATCCGATTCCTCAGGTGGCAGAGTGTTGCACCAACGATACGACAGAATCGGCATCTGTCCATGCCTGCTTTTTGCATCAGCGTGGTTGTCAACCGTTCGCCCTGTCCCTTTCTTCAGGTAATGATAGACAATTCTAGGACGGGTGATCCAGCGCCGCCGAGCCACGAACCAGCACACGCGGAGCGCATTGCGCACCAACGTCAGGAGGCACTCGGACTGTTTGCGCGGAAAATGACGCATGATTTGAATAACTTTGCGACTGTGGTGCGCACGTACAGTGAATTGCTGCAAGCCGAGTTGCCTCGCGGAAGTAGTGTGCACGCCGATGTGACAGAAATTCATCGTGCGGCAGATGCAATGGTGGTGTACTTGCAACGCGTGGTACACTTTACCCGCGCAACGAATGCGCGTGCCGAGGTTATCGATGCGGACGCAGCGGTACACGAGGCATTGCAGGCGCTTGCGCAATCCGCGCGCGACAGCAACGAATTGCCATTGGTGCTCGTCGGCACGGCGGGCGTGCGGATAAACGTCGACCGGGCGTGGTTAACCGACGCGATCACTGCGCTCGTCTGTAATGCGCGCGAAGCGTCCCCGTTACACCAAACGGTGACCGTGACGCTGACGGTACGCGCAGCTGCGTCTATCGCGCCGCTGTTCGTCCTGACGGTTGCTGATCTCGGCGCAGGGTTTGACCTCTCGGTGTCAGCGAACGCCGAAGATCCGTTTGTGACAACGAAGCGCGGCGAACGTGACGCGGGATTTGGCCTCGCCAACGCGTCAGCATATGCACGGGCCGCTGGCGGTCATATCGAGCACGAGCGTGTTACCGGCGAAACGCGTGTATCGCTGGTGTTACCGTGCGTCGACTAACGTAGCGCGGAGTAGCGCGTCGGCAATATTCGGAAGCGCCAACACTTCAACTGCCGCATTAAGCAAAACCGCTTCACGAGGCATTCCATACACAACGGAAGTGGCCTCGTCTTGCGCGACAGTAAATGCACCGGCCTCGCGCATGGCTAACATGCCTTTGGCACCATCCACGCCCATCCCGGTGAGAAGCGCGGCGACGGCATTGCGTCCGCCGCTCCGCGCGACACTTTGAAATAGCACATCGACCGCAGGCCGTTGGTGATGAACAAGTGGACCATCCTTGACGCGCACCACCCACCGCGCACCGCTGGCTTGTACAATAAGATGTTTGCCTCCAGGGGCGATCAGCGCGAGACCGGGAATTACAGAATCGCCGTCGCACGCCTCTTGCACGCGCATCGCACAGACGCCGTCGAGCCGCTTGGCAAACGACGCCGTGAAGTGTTCCGGCATGTGCTGCACAATCACAGTGCCGGGCGCGTCCACCGGGAACTGACGCAATACGTGTTCGATTGCCTGCGTCCCGCCGGTGGATGCGCCGAGCGCGATGATCTTGTTCGTTGCAACAATACCGGCCATCGCTCCGAACGGAGCCATCGCGATGACGGTCGACGACTCGATGCGTCGCGTAACGCGCGCGAAGGATGCCGCGCGCACCGCACGGACAAGTGCATCGCCAATATCTCTCGTAGCAAGTGACGATCCGGGCTTCGCGATCACGTCCACGGCGCCAAGCGCGAGCGCGCGCAATGCCGTTTCGCTGTTCTGCGGGGTCAGCGAGCTTACGACAATCACGGGAAGCGGAAAGTGTTGCATGAGTTTGGCCAGAAATGACAGCCCATCCATGCGCGGCATCTCGATGTCGAGCGTGATGACATCGGGACGCAATTCCACGATGCGTTCGCGTGCGTCGTACGGATCGGTGGCAGTGCCAACCACTTCAATGTCCGCATGTTTCGAAAGTGCTTCGGCTAGCATACGCCGCACCAGCGCAGAATCGTCGACAATCAACACGCGTACGGCCGCCATACTAAAGCCTCCGCTCCACACCGTTCACGCACACCGTGACGTCGCCATTCGTCACGTCAATCCACACGTTGCGTGCGATTTGCGAGCCGCCCAGATCGCTGGCGTGCACCTCGACGCCGTTACGCAGCAACAGCGAGGCAAACGCGCGCGCATTGTGTAATCCGATTTTGAAACGATCAGCGTGCATTGAAACGCCCGCATGCGCACCGCCCGCGACAACAAGGCGCATCCGTGATTTCTGCGCGCCCAACGCGTAGCATGCTTTGAACAGCATCGGCACACCGCTGTCGACGAACATGGCGGGGCGTACACGCTGTTGTGGTTTGTCAATCGATCCCGTCGGGAGCATCACGTGCAACAAACCAGCCACCTGCACGATGGGATCGTACACCACGACACCGAGACAACTGCCTAGCGCATACGTAATCAATCGTTCGCCAGCGGTGGCCGACACTTTGCAATCGGCAATGCCAACGACGCGTTCGACGTACCGTGCGAGCGCGGACATTCTACTTGACGTACACCGCAGGTTGCACGTAGCGAAAGCGATGTGCGAGCCCTGTCAAACTTTCGCTGTGACCAACAAACAAATGTCCTCCAGGTCGCAGCATACCCCAAAACCGTTCAACCAGCCGTTGCTGCGTACCCTTGTCAAAATAAATCATCACATTGCGGCAAAAAATAGCATCGAATGGTCCCTGCATCGGCCATGTGTCCATCAGGTTGAGCTTTGCGAAATGCACGAGGCGACGAAGCGTCGGCATGGCTTCATACACCGGACGCCCGTGCGCGTCCTCGCGCTGCGTCCAGTAGCGCTGCACCCAGGGGCGCGGAACGTCGATCATCGTGTCTACAGCGTACGCGGCGGATTTAGCGGTCGATAATACGCGGTGACTGATATCCGTTGCAAGCACACGCACATCGCGCGTTGCAATGTGTGGATACGTCTCATTTAAAAGCATCGCCAACGTATACGCTTCCTCGCCCGTGGAACATCCCGCGCTCCACACTCGCACGGATCCCGTCAGGCTGGGCAGCACATAAGTGCGCAGATAGTCAAAGTGCGCGACCTCGCGCAGAAAACTCGTCTTATTCGTGGTAAGTACGTCAATCATTTCCGCGAACTCGCGACGGTCCGGCTCCGACTCGACACGATGCAAATACGTCTCGAAATCCGTAAGACCGAGCGCACGCAATCGGCGCGTCAATCTTGCCCGAACCAACCCTTCTTTCCCTTCGCGCATGCGAATGCCAGCATGATCGTACAGCCAGCGCACAATTTGTGTGAATTGCTTGGCGGTCAGCTCGCACTCGGCAAATACTACATCCGGGGCCTGTGGCCGTGATATCGACGTCATCGCGTCCGCGCGCTTAGTACGCGTGTGCCGGAACTGCCTCAAGTATGTCGAGCTCATCGGCGGCGAGTACTCGATCGATGTCGAGTAGCAATCGCACACGACCGCCTGCCTTCCCGATACCGAGCAGGAACTCCGTGCGAATTCCCGCACCGAAGCTTGGTGCGTCCTCCACATCACCCTCGGTGATGGTCACCACCTCACTGACACGGTCGACCACAATGCCCGTTTGCACGCCCTGCATTTGCACCACAATGATGCAGCCATCGATTACGCCGTCCTGTGTCATCCCAAATTTTGCACGGAGGTCAGTGATGGGAATGACTTTCCCACGCAAATTGATCACACCACGCACGAAATCTGGCATCCGTGGCACGCGCGTAATTGGTTGCATGCCAATAATTTCGCTCACCTTCAGGATTTCTACACCGTACTCCTCATTCGCGAGATAGAACGTAAGATATTTGCCAACGCGCGTGTTACCGCTCGGTCCATCCTGCTGCATATGCATGACTCACTCAGTGGTGAAGAGGTCCATCTTGTGTTGCTTATGCCGCAGCGTCGCGGTGATGATTTCGAACTTGCCGAAGCGACGTCATCTCACTGCTGCGCTCGAGCGTAATGATCTCGTTCACGTCGAGGATCAATCCAACGCGCCCGTCTCCAAGAATTGCCCCGCCACTTACACCGGGTACCTTGCCGAGGGCGGCACCGAGTGTCTTGGCGACCACCTGCTGCTGACCAAGCAGTTCATCAACCAATAAGGCCGATCGACGTTCGCCTTCGCCAACAATCATCAGCAAACCATCGAGCGGACTTTCGATCGCATCGACCACATTGAAGAGACGATGCAAGCGGATGATTGGCATCAAGGCGCCGCGCAGCAGCACGACTTCACCTTTGCCGGCTACCGTTGAAAGCATAGAACGCTCTGGACGAAAACTCATGTGAATGTTCGTGAGCGGAACGACAAAACGCTCGGCACCGACGCGCACTAACATGCCATCCGTCACCGCGAGCGTGAGTGGCAGACGAATGGAAAACGTGGTGCCGCTACCGGTCGATGATCGAATCTCCACGCGGCCGCGGATGGACTCAAGATTTCGTCGTACGACATCCATGCCCACGCCGCGTCCGGACAGATCGGTGACCGCATCTGCAGTTGAAAATCCGGGTGCAAAAATCAACGCGAATACATCATTGTCGGACATACCCTTGTCAGATTCAATCAGTCCTTTCTCAATTGCTTTGCGCACCAACTTCTCGCGATGTAGTCCGCGACCGTCATCGACGAGCTCCACGACCACATTGCCGGAGGCATAAAACGCTGACAGTCGCACCACGCCTTCGCGCGCTTTCCCTACACGTTCGCGCTCGTCAGGGCTCTCAATGCCGTGGTCCACGGCATTTCGTACCATGTGCACTAACGGATCACCGAGCAGATCCGCCAACGTACGATCAATTTCTACATCATTCCCGTCAGTAATAAACTGCACCTCCTTGCCCGCTTTTACCGATGTATCGCGCACCACGCGTGTCAGCTTCTGGAACGTTGTTCGCAGCGGCACCATACGCATCGACATGCTCAACGCCTGTAACTCACGCACAATTTTCCCAGCGTGCGTCACTTTGCGCTGCAATGCATGCCGAGTCTTAGTGTCGAATAATTCGTCACCGGCGATCATCGATTGCGCAATCACGAGCTCACCGACCATATCGATTAAGCGATCGAGACGATCCGTGCGCACACGAATGGTTGCGTCACTCGCTGCGGCAACGCGTTCGGCCTTTGCAGCAACGGGGACGGTGGCGTGCAGCTTCGATGGCACGGTTGCTGACGCGTCAAAGTGCGCGAGTGCGTACACCAGGTCGTGATATCCGCAGGGAACGGCCAACGCGCCATCGCCAGCCAGCGCGACTTCCACGGCAGCGAGCAATTCCTTCAGCATGTCGACGGAGCGAAGCGAAAGGTCCGCGCACGATCGCGTGTACGCGATTTCCTTTTCTCGCACTCGACTGAGTAGCGATTCCACGTTGTGCGCAAACGCTGTCAAGCGCGCCAATCCGAGAAATGCCGACGTGCCTTTCACCGTGTGAAATGCACGAAATACCGTGTTGACGGCCTCCACATCGCTCGGATCGTCTTCGAGGCGCAATAGTGCCGCCTCGCTGCCCGCGAGGTACTCGTGGCTTTCGATGAGGAAGTCCGGGAGCAGCTCGCGATCCGCGTCCGCTGGGAGTTGTTCGGAATTTTCATCGGACGGTGTGTCGCGCGTGGGCGCTACCGCACGAACCGCAACGTGATGCGCCGGCGTGGATCCGGCATTAACGCGCAGGGCTGCCTCGATGGCATCGTTCACTTCGGTAAACGCCGCAGTGGCGTCTGTGGCTGCTCCGTTCACGAGCATACCGAGGACGCGCGCGGCGCGGGCCACGAACGGCTGCGCCGGTAGCGATACGCCATTCTCGAAAGCGAGATCGGCGAGCGCATCACGCAGGCGTGCGAGATCGACGGTATCCGTCGCGTCCAACTGCAGGAGAAGTGTGGCCGCATCATCGAGTGTTAGGAGTACCATGCGGTAAGTATCGGGAGCTCGCTTCCACAGGTTGAGACTCTGCGTCAACAATCGTGGACATGCGAACGGCTCGCGTCCGAAGACACGAGCCGTTCACGCCGCGGGCTGCCGGGGGGGCCTACACCGCGGGCAATCGAATTCCGGTAAAGATTTCGTCCGCAAGCGCCTGACGACCTTCGATGTTCTTCGTACTTGCATTGGGATCATAGATCATTTCGTCCGGAGCACTATACCGTTTACCGCGATACTGTTCGTCAAAGCTGGTGTCGAACAAGCGCGCAATATCCGCTAGTCGATCTTCCATTTCGACCAAAACCGCCGAGGCATGATTGAGTTGCTGCGTGGTAATGTCTTGGAATTGCAACGCGCTCATCATGAGAAACAGTTCGTCACGCAAGGTCCCGCGCAGTGCACTGGCTTTGGCGCGATTGGGTACGGCCTGCGCGTCATTGGCATCGAGGGCGTCCACGATCTGCGCGGCACGATCGCACGCGTCGAGAATATTGGTCGCTGCATCCTCTGTCGCCGTCGTGACTTCGCGGAGTTTGTCTTGCGTAACTTGAAATTTTTGTAACGCGGAGCTCTGGAGTGCTGTGCGCGTGTCACGTAAGCGTGATAGCACTTCAAGAATCTGCGCATTTGCACGCTGCAGAATGGCTGGCAGCTCGGCGACGCCGGCCTCGCAAAGCATCGGTTCGCCGCGTAGGTCGTGAATCTCTTGATCCACCAATCGCAACGCGGCTTCCGACTCATACAGCACTTCGTGCGCTCGATGACTAATCATCGCGGGCGTCGTCACGCGGCCGCAGCCAGAAGAAGCGCGTCAATCTTCTCCTTCAGCACTTGCGGCGTAAACGGCTTTACAATGTAGTTGTTCACGCCCGCCTCCATCGCGGTGAGAATGTCTTCCTTTACTGAGCGCGCGGTTACCATCAGGATCGGAACGTGTTGCCCATCGGATCGTGCACGCAATGCTTTCGTAAATTCTGTGCCGCTCATGTTGGGCATATTCCAGTCGGTGATGACGAACTGCACCGAGCTGTCGAACTTGACGAGGGCGTCCTGTCCGTCACTCGCTTCGATCGTGTCATTGAATCCGATACGCTGCAGCGAATTGACCACGATACGCCGCATGGTCGCGGAGTCGTCAACTACGAGGAACTTCATTCTACCAGTCTCCTAAATGCGCTGGTCAGTGTGGACAGTCGAAACTACAGATCGCCGCGCGTGAGAATGCGTCGCGCCACCTGATCAACCACGTCGAGCGTGTTGTACGCGCCGGTTAGTACTTTGGTGCGCAGCTCGGCGACACGCTCGGGATCGAACGTGCTCTTCGCGTCGGCCTCGATCCGACCAACCAGCGAACGCCCGGAATCCGAAATTGTGACGGAATCCGATTTTGTCGGAGCCGCCGTGTTGGCCTGCGCTGCTGCCTCGTTCGGACGACCTGTGGCTGGACTGCCCGCGGTCGTCGGTCGATCAGGGCGCAACGGGTCAAACATGCTTCCGTTAATTCGCATCAAGTTTCCTCCTCATCTGTGTGACTATCGGCACATCTGCCCAATTACTTGAGCCGGGTAATCTTTCGAGCGCTGCTAATACCGAACGTCGAGCTGTCGATGGCCCGGTTCCGCCAGAGGCTCCGGCGTCGACATGTACACTTGATGCCCTGGCCGTTGCAATTGACCACCCTCCTGCGCGAGCACGGTGTGCTTGGCATCCAAGCGCAATCGTTCCACCAACGCATCGTCCGCTGAGAGCAGCGGTTCGCGCTCATCAGCGTCGAGCTCTGCGAGTTTGTCGCGCAGCAATCCGTCAAATGACGCGGCACCGACCACGATCATCGCACGCGATCCACTTGATGCGGTAAGGAAAAGGCGGCATAGCCCATCCCCGCACTGCCCGCGCGTTGTACCGAATCCAACTCTGCACGGAGTTCAGCCGCGCGATCGGCGACCCGCTTGGCCAACGCCATCGTGGTCCGATGTGTCGAGGATAGCACGGCGCAGACGTCGCTCACTAACGCGTCGGCATCATCCACCAAGCGCTCAGTGGCTGCAAACAACAAACTGTCCGCCGTTGGACGTTCCAAGCGCAAGGTCAACAACTGCTCGGATAAGTCAGTCAACATCTGTTCACGCTGCTCCAGCAGGCTAAACAGATGATCGTCATCGACGCCGACAGCCGCACCGGCCACGAGCGCCAGCGCGTCAGCGTTCGTACAGATTCGGATCGCTTCATGCGCGGCCTTCGCACGCGAGAGCGACCAAGATTTCTGCGTGGTTCGAGGTACGAGATTCGGATTCACAAACGCCTCACGCCGACTTTTTGACGGCACTCAGCTGTTCTGCAGCGCCGGCAAATCCATCCCGCAAAGAGGTTGCGATGGTCACCAGCTTACGCATCACGCGCAGATCGCCTCGTTGACCGACGTCGACCAGTTCGTACAACATGTACTGATACAGGTCCGCAAGCTGATTGGAGAGCGATTGGCTCTGCTCAAAATCAAGCGACGCCAGCAGCTCACCTACAAGGTCACGCGCGCGACGGAGTGACGTGACGCGGAGTTCGAGATTAGTGCGCTCCATCGCAATACGTGCGCGTTCCAGATTGACGACCAGTTGTTCAAAAACGATGACGACCAGACGCTCGCGCGAGGCGGAAAATACTTCCATTTCGCGATAGCTGGACGACGGTGTCGCGTAAGACATCGAATACCGGATTGAAGTCGAAGCCGAGAAATTGCGTGCGTCACGATGGAGTATCGGCATGGTCAGCCTGAACTCTGAAGCGCTTTGATCGAGCCCGTAATTACGGTACCGCGTTGATTCAGTGTCGCGATCGCGGTTTCCATTTTCGTAAATTGCGCGACGAGCGAGGCACGTTTTTCATCTAAGCGACGTTGCGCGTTGAGCTGGCGCGTTTTTAAGCGCGTCGTGGCAGAGGCGATCGATTGCGTTTGCGTGCTGATCGTACCCGTGCCGTATTGCGTGACCGCATCAGTCGCGATTACGAAGGCGCCGCCAATGCCAGAGAAGCCAAACAACGCTTCCACTTCCGATGGTTTGGCCGCGATCGCGGTCTTCAACGCGTCCTTATCGACTATAAGCAGCCCGTTGCGATCGAGGGTAATGCCCGTCAGCGCAAGCTTCGGATACGCGACGTTTGCTGACACGCTGGTACGCAGCGCGGACGTAAAGCTGTCCACGATCCCGCGGAGCGAGGTGTTCGCAGACAACGCACTGCCCGACGTGCGCTGGGCATCGGAAAAAGCTCGGATGGCATTGTACGCATCGGCAAATTTCTGAACCGCCGTGAGTGATCCATCAATGTCACGATTGACCGCGACGTCGATGCTCGTGCCCGGTTCGGCCGACGTCAATGCGAGCGTCACACCACCAATGGCGTCGGTAATGTTATTTGAACTGCGCGTAAGCTCACGTCCATCCACACGCAAAATTGCGTCTTTCCCCTGCTGCAGTTCGCGCGCACGTCCGACCGTGGTGATGCTCGTTGCACCTAACGATCCCGACGTGCCATCAGCATGCGTGATTGCAAGGGACATGCTAAGTCGCGATTGACCGCCGACGCTATCCGCCATCCGAATACGACCGTCAGCCCCCAGCGAGGCCGATGCTGGCCGTGCGCCGCTGCCGAAGCCGGTCGTTACGTCGTTGACCTTATCAAGCAGGGTCTGCATCGTATCCGACGAACCCACCACCAACCCAATGGTGACCGCGGTGCCATCGCCGCGAAACCCTCGAATGTTGATGGCATCACCAACGGCAAGCGCCGTCGTCGCGCCGTCGAGTTTAAGTCCGGCAAGCGCTGTCGAAGTTGTTACGACCGCGTCGCTGCTATCCGTATACGCACCCGTTGCCACTGTCTGCTTCACGGTACCGGATTGTCCGGCTGCAAATCCCAGCGCATCAATCACGGCCTGACTGCCAGCATCACCAGCGACCGCGGTGACATTGCCGTCGGTCACCAAACGAAAGCGTGTTTGATCTCCATACTGTTCTGGCTCCACTGACGCCGAACCGCCCGCGGCATTGATCTTCGCCGCGATCGACGCGATGGAGTCGACCGCCAAGTCGGCGGTGATCAGGCGATTCCCCACACGAATCGTGGCCGGTGACGGGGAGATGGACATCCCGAGCGCGACCGCCGCCGCTTGCGTGGCCGATGAAATTGGTTTGGTCCGTGAATCGACGAGGCCAACTTCGCGTGCAATGCCTCCCGTCCCGTCCCGCAGCGTAATGCCGCTCGATCCACTGGCGTTCGCCGTCAACACAAGGCGACCCGCCGTACCACCGTCGCTGATCACCGTTGCCGTGACGCCCGTCGGGGTCGTACCAGTGTTCGCGTCATTCAGCTTCTGTTGTAGGTCAAGCAACGTATCAGTCGTGACCACACTAATCGTGGCACCGTTGAGCGTGAAATTTCCGCTCACACCAAGTGCGGTTCCGGTGTTCGCCACGCTGTTACCCGCGAGCTTCGCCGTGTCCGCCAACTGCGCCACTTCAACGCGATAGGTGCCAGCAACGGCGTTTAATGTTGCTGACGCTGTGAGCAACGCCCGGCCGCTTGTAGGGCTGGCTGGCACATTCGCGGTGTAGCCGCCAAAACCCGCGCGACGTACCAGTCGCGCGGTATCATTGAGTGTTTGCGTCAACGCCTGCAGCTGCGTCCACGCAATCTTCTGCCTGGCGCGCGTTTCAATATCATTGGTGATCGGCGTTAGGTCGCGTGCTTCTTGTGCGCGAATCGTCGCATCGACGATATCGCCCCACTGAATGCCTGAACCAAGCCCACTAATGGTCGTTGGACCACTCGTGGACGAAGACGTTGTTGGTGTAACCGGGGTTGTCATGACCTAAATCTCCGCAAAGGGCAGGACCTCGGAGCCGGCACATTACGCCGACTCCGAGGGGTTAGTCATCCGCCAGCCTGATCGGGTTTATCGCAGGAGCTGCAGCACGCCTTGGCTGCCTTGATTCGCCTGTGACAACATCGCTTCGGCTGCCTGCTTGAGAATGTTGCTCTTGGTAAAGTTGGCCATTTCTTCCGCCATGTCGACGTCGCGAATCACAGACTCTGCGGCGCGGACGTTCACGATTGCGGACTTCAAGTTCTGCACGGTGTAATCGAGCACCGACTGACCTGCGCCAATGTTGGCGAGCGTCGTGTTGACCGCGTCAAGCGCCGTATCAGCATTTGCCAACGTTGAGGTACCACTTAACGTCGTCAGCGTTAACGCGGAATTCACCGTCACCGTACCGCTTGTCGCTGAGTCGCGCACTTGGAACAAGAGCGACGCGAACACGCTTGCCCCCTGAAAGTCTGACGCCGCGAGAATACGGGTCGACTCTGTCTGCAGCGTGGCGATTTCTGTGCTGAGGGTCGCGGTGACGGTGCTGTTGTTACCCGTCGACGTCGCCTGCGTGATCAGTTCCTTCTGACGCTCGACGATCTTTTGAATCGTCGTCGCAGCACTTTCCGCGATCTGCAACATCGCGCTGCCCTGCTCGGCATTATTCGACGCGGCGGTTAACGAACGGCTCTGCGTACGAAGCTTGTTTGCAATAGAAAGACCGGCGGCGTCATCTGCCGCGCGACTGATACGCAAACCTGAGCTCAACTTCGCCATGCTGCTGTTCGTCGCCATTTCGTTGACGAAGATATTCTTTGAAGCCGTCAGTGCACCGATGTTCGTGTTAATACGCATGAGACTATCCTCCGTGATGTTGAATTGAGGCATCCGTGCCTCGCCCGGACTCGATGATCGAATCGCGGTCAGATCTCAGTGTCGTCGCGAC